>DATCXG010000076.1:0-6167 GCA_036565945.1 Gemmatimonadaceae bacterium | reverse complement strand
CGCTGAACCTTCCGGACATCCCTCTGGTCGACCTGGTGGTCGAGAACAACGAACTGGTGGTCGCATCGCACGGCCGCGGCTTCTGGGTGCTCGACAATATCGCGCCGCTCAGGCAGGCGAGCCCGCAGCTGCTCGCATCCGGGGCGCATCTCTTCGAGCCGCCCGTGGCGATTCGCTCCGGGCCGGGGGTAGCCGTCAGCTGGTGGCTCGAGAAGGCACCGAAGAGGGCCAGGCTCGAGATCGTCGATTCCACCGGTGCGGTGCTACGCACCTTCGTGCCCGACACCTCGAAGCCTGACAGCGCCGAGAGCGACAGCGCGAAGGGTGGCGAATCAGCGGGTCGCGCCGCTGCGCCGGACAGCGTCAACTCCGACAGCGCGCGTGCCGACACTTCCAAGGCGCGCGCGTCCCGGGCACCGGCACGACGCGGGCGCAACGCGGTCACCCATCTGCCCGTGGGCGCGGGGCTGAGTCACCTCACCTGGGATCTCCGCACCGACGGGATAGTCACCTTCCCCGGGATGATCCTCTGGGGCGCTCGCACGAGTGGTCCCGCCGTGCCGCCGGGTCGCTACACAGTGCGCCTCGTGGCTGACGGCCGCACGCTCACCGCGCCCGTTGTAGTGAAGCGCAACCCGTTGTTGACCGACGTCTCCAACGCCGACCTGCGCGCCCAGTACGCCTTCTCGAAGAAGGTGCGCGACAAGGCCAACGAGGCGAACGAGGCGGTGATCGCCATTCGCCACGTGAAGAAGCAGCTCGAGAACCGGCGGAAGAAGACGAGCGACGCGACGCTGAAGGCCTCGATGACCGCGCTCGAAGGGAAAGCCTCGGCGATCGAGGAGAAGATCTACCAGGTGCGCAACCGGAGCGGGCAGGATCCGCTCAACTTCCCCATCAAGGTCAACAACCGGCTGGCTACGCTACTCTCGATGGCGGAGCGCGGCGATGGGCGGCCGACCAATAACATGCCGGAGATCTTCCAGATCCTATCCGCGGAGCTCGAGAGCTACACCGACGATCTCGCGCGACTCTGGAAGTCGGAGCTGATCGCGGTGAACCGCCAGCTCGCGAGCGACGGTCAGCTACCCGTCGACCCCAAGTGCGCCAAGGCGGAGGGGTGTCAGGTGGTGGAGTGAGGAGCAAGAGCTGACGGCGCGGTTCCGCCGCTGGTCATCTCCCCTTCCGCCTGTCATCCCGGCGAGAGCGGGGGCCCATTCTTTGTCATCCTCGCGCAAGCGGGGACGCATGTTCAAGTTGGATGACATGCGTCCCCGCTTGCGCGAGGATGGCGGTTGAGCGCTCCCCGCTTGCGCGGGGATGACGGTTGGGGTCCCTGCTCTCGCAGGGATGACGGCGGTTATGATGCAGCTAGGCGCGTCGCCATTCGAGATCGTTCACCGGATGCGCCGGATGATCGCGAGCACTACCGACAGCACGATGGAGAGGAGCACCATCGATGTGATAGGGAAGTAGAAGCTCGCGTTCGGCCGCTCCACGCGGATGTCGCCGGGGAGGCGCCCGAACCAGGAGAGCGCGCCCACCCACACGAGCAAGCCCACGACAACCACGAGCACGCCGATCACTACCAGCGTCGGACCCAGCGATGAACGCGGCATTCCGCGTAGGATACACCCCGCCCCGAGTGGGCGACAGGCCGGCAGCATAGATTTGCCGGAGTGACCTCGCCTACCCTGGTTCCCGCCTCGATTGCAGAAAATGCCGCCTGACGCACTCGACAGAGTGCAGCGGCGTTGGATCCTCGCCGCGCTCATGATGACCATGATGCTCGCGGCGATGGACACCACCATCGTCTCGACCGCCATCCCGCAGATCGTCGGCGACCTCGGCGGCTTCGCCCTCTTCAGCTGGGTTTTCTCGATCTATCTGCTCGCGCAGACGGTCACGATCCCGATCTACGGGAAGCTCGCCGACATCTTCGGACGCAAGCCGATCCTGATCGTGGGCACGTTGATCTTCCTCGCCGGATCGGTGGCATCGGCGTTCGCGTGGAGCATGGTGACGCTCATCGTCTTCCGTGGCCTGCAGGGACTGGGCGCCGGCTCGATCATGGCCACGGTCAACACGCTCGCGGGCGACCTCTACTCCGTGCGCGAGCGCGCGCGCATCGAGGGGTGGCTCTCCAGCGTCTGGGGCGTTGCCGCGATCGTGGGCCCGACGCTCGGGGGCGCCTTCGCCGAGTACGCGTCGTGGCGGTGGATCTTCCTGATCAATCTTCCGGTGGGTGCAGTGGCGCTCACACTCATGGTTCGATTCCTCCATGAGCGCGCGCCGCATCACCGGCACAGCATCGACTACGTGGGCGCGGTGCTCATGCTCCTCGCCGGCGGGGCGCTGATCTTCGGACTTCTCGAAGGTGGGCAGGCGTGGCCCTGGTTCTCCGCACCGAGTCTGCTGGTGCTGGCGCTCGCGGTGCTGCTGATCGTCGCCACCGTATGGCGTGAGCGCGCTGCGTCAGAGCCGATCATGCCCTCCTGGCTCTGGCGGCATCGCGTTCTCGCCGGAAGCAACCTCGCCATGGTCGGCATGGGTCTCGTGATGATGGGACCCAACACGTACCTGCCGACCTTCGGCCAGTCGGTGCTGGGCCTCGGTGCGATCGCGGCGGGTTTTCTCCTCGCGAGCATGAGCATCGGCTGGCCCGTGGCTTCGTCGCTATCGGGTCGGCTCTACCTCCGTATCGGCTTTCGCGACACCGCGCTCGCCGGCGGCGTGCTCATGGTATTGGCCGCGATTGGCTTCCTGCTCGTTCCCTACCCTGGCGCGCTCCTTCCACTGCTGATCGACCAGATGCTCCTCGGCGCCGGCTTCGGGCTTCTCTCCACTCCGCTCCTGGTGGGCGCGCAGAACACGGTGACATGGCACGACCGCGGCGTCGTGACCGGCGCCAACATCTTCTCACGCTATCTGGGACAGAGCCTGGGCGCCGCACTCTTCGGCGCAGTGTTCAACAACTCCATGGCGCAGCAGCTTGCGAGCGCGCCAGCTTCGCTGCGCGGAGCGCTCCCGCGGGAAGTGGACTCGGTGATCGGTGTACTGGAGAGCCATCGGCTCGCCGGTGCCGCGGACGACTACCTTCGCCGGGCGATGTACGTCGCCACGCATCACGTCTACATTGGCGCCGTGATCATCGCGCTGCTCACCGTTGGCATGGTGCTCCTCGCGCCACGACGCTTCCCGGTGACCCGGGAAGCGGAGGACGAGACCGAGCGACGGGGTCAGGTCCTGCATCAGGTATAGTCGGCTTTCGGCCAACCGTGCCCCACAACGTCATCCCCGCGAAAGCGGCTTTGTTGCACAAATAGCATTGAGCGCGGCACTCTCCACCTCGGATCTCGTCATGCGGTCTGGACGAGATAGCTGTCCGGCATGCCCAGCTCGGTCATGCGGTTGAGTGCCGCTACCTTGATGCGCACCTCGGTCTCTCGCCCTGCATCATCTCGCGCACTCAGCGAGGGACCGAAGATCTCCTCGAAGCGGAAGACCTCCGTCTCCACGAGGCTCCGCTCATGATAGCCCACCTCCTCCTTCCAGCGCTTGCGGCCCACTCGGCGGATGCGCCGGATGTGTTCATCACGATCGAGACGATCGAGCAAAGGCTCCGCCCTCGGTGCCTTCGAGTTGCCGTGCTTACCGTGCTGCCAGAGGTGGTGTCGGTAGCCACCCTGGTTCACTCGCTGGCCTTCGACTCTCGGATGACCGCGATCGGGCCTCGGCCGAGTGCCCGCTCGTCTCTCCCGGTGTGGCAGGAAGATGGCCACAGGCCTCTCGGGCCTCGCCCTCATGGCGTCGTAGGCCTCGTGCGTGTCGTAGGCTCCATCTCCCTTCGCATAAGCAACGGGATCACTCTCCTCTCCGAGGAGCTTCACGAACTCCTTGCTGTCGCTCGCATGCTCATCACTCGTCGAGACGCCTCGTACGAGGAGCGTCTCACTGTCGACGACGAGATGCATCTTGAGCCACTTACGGTGCTTGACCCAGCCGTGCTTCTTCACCTTCCACTCCCCCTCGCCATGGAGCTTGAGCCCCGTGGAGTCGACGACGAGGTGAAGCGGCTCGGTCCTGTTGTTCCTCTTGTTGTGATGAACACCGAGATCGACATGGAGCTTCCGGCCGCGCCGAGAGATGGTGCTGAAGTGAGGAGTCAGGCGCTTGGCGGGGAGTCGCATGAGCTCGAGTACGGAGCGAGCGAAGCCCTCGGTGGCACGCAAGGGCAGGTGGAAGACGGCCTTCAAGGTGAGCAGGCAGTGGATGGCCACGTCACTGTAGGTCACCGGGTGGCCACGAAGGAGCTTCTCTCCCGCTCGAGGCTTCCTCGTCCAGTGCTCGATGGCGCTCTCGTCCATCCAGAGGGTGATGCTACCACGTGCCTTGAGCGCACTGTTATACTCCGACCAGTTGCGGAGGTGGTAGCGGTGTCTCCGGGTCCTTGGTTTTCTAGGCATAGAAGAACCATAACCCGCCACCATTACCCCTCCGCAACTGCTATTTGTGCAACAAAGCCGCTTGCGCGGGGATGACGGGGGTTGTAAGAGTTGTTGCCGCTTTCTGCTTTCTGCTTTCTGCTCTCTCTTCCCTGGGAGGCCACATGGTGAAGCGGCATCATTGGGTGGTGCGCGTCACCCACTGGGTGAGCGCGGTCGCCATCATCGTGATGGTGGGGAGTGGGTGGCGAATCTTCAACGCGTACCCGGCCTTCCATCGCAGGGGCGAGAGCTTCTGCTGTTATCCCTTCGAAGGGAAGCCCATCCCGGGCTGGCTCACCTTCGGCGGCTGGCTCGCCGGCGCGCGCAACTGGCACTTCGCCATGATGTGGGTGCTGGTGATCGCCGGGATCATCTACATGGCCTTCATCTACCTGCACGGCGAGTGGCGCGACCTCACGCCACGGCGAGGGATGCTGCGCGACTCGTGGGAGATGGCGCGCTTCTACCTGTTCGTGCGGAAGGACCACCCGCGCCAGGGGAAGTACAACGCGCTGCAGCGCACCGCGTACTTCGCGCTCCCGATCGTCGCAGCGCTGCAGGTCGCGACGGGGATCGCGATCTGGAAGCCGGTGCAGCTCTCCTGGCTCGCCTCGATCTTCGGCGGCTACGTGTGGGCGCGCTACTGGCACTTCCTCATCACGGCGTTGCTGGTGCTCCTGATACTCGCCCATGTCTTCATGGTGCTGGCCACCGACCCGTACTCCATCGGCTCCATGATCACTGGGAAGTACAACCCCGAGCTCTCGCCGGAGGAGCGGAACGCGCGGCCCTTCTACCACCTGCTACCGCGGCCGCGGCGCGGCGCTGCCGAGGAGGCCAGACGATGAGCATCGATCGACGGAGCTTCCTTGCGAGAGGCGGCCTCTCGCTGGCGGCGTTTCTCGCCGCGTGCGACTCTCATGGCCCACGCTGGGCGCGTCCCTTCCTGAAGACCGCGGAGCGGCAGAACGAGAAGCTCGAGCGTCTCCTCCTGCGGCATACGTCGATGGACACCCCGGCCGCGGACGCGGCGATCGCCGGCGATGCGCTCCCGAGCTACTTCATCTCGAAGCGCGTCCCGGTGTGGGATCCGGCCGTGCGCGGAGTGTGGGCGCTCGAGGTGGCCGGTCTGGTGCGCCGGCCACTGCGGCTCACCCTAGAGCAGCTCGCCGGACTCCCCAGTGTCACGCTCAGGCTCGACCACTTCTGCGTGGAGGGTTGGTCGGCCGTGTCCACCTGGACCGGAGTCCGGGTGAGCGAGATCGCGAAGGCGGCCGGCATCCTCCCCGACGCACAGTACGTCGACTTCCAGTCGTTCGACGATGGCTACCACGAGAGCTGGGATCTGGAGAGCGCCACGCATCCGCAATCGCTCATCGCCTACGGCCTCAACGGCTACTGGCTTGGCCCAGCGCACGGCGCCCCGGCGCGCATGTTCTCCCCCGTGAAGCTCGGCTACAAGAGCACCAAGTACCTCACCAACGTGGCCTTCCTTCCCGAGCGCAACGGCGGCTACTGGAGCGACCAGGGATATGAGTGGTACGGGGGAGTGTGATTAGAACGGGGTTCAGGAACTACAGGGTTCAGGGTTCAGGAACTACGAACTGCAGGGAAACAGGAAACGGGGAACAGGTACCGGCTCGTGGGGGCGAGCTCTCTACTCCGAGGCAGTTTCCTGTT
>DATCXG010000386.1:0-4490 GCA_036565945.1 Gemmatimonadaceae bacterium | reverse complement strand
GGCACCCGCGCGAATGTCGCGCCGGGGGCAGGGCTCCTATCCAGCTCATCCACGCTCAGTTGCAACTCTTCCGATCGCTCCCAATCCACTACCGTCGGCGCATCCTCGTGCACGTTGTGGAGGTAGAATACGCGCTTGTCGAGCCCGGAGAGCAACTTCGCCACATCTTCCCGGTTGAAGCCAACACCGCTCGCACCCGGCGCTCCGGCCGCACCCTCGAGGCCGTCCATCACTCGCGCCTTGTCGCGCTCAGTCTGCAACCGGCCAATGAGCCAGGTGCCAGCATTCGAGAGCGCCTTGTAGTCCAGGTCCACCGGGTTCTGGGTGGCCAGCACCACTCCCAGCCCATAAGCGCGTGCCTGCTTCAGCAACGACAGGAAGAGCGGCTTCGACGCTGGGTTCGCCACGGGAGGCAGGTAGCCGGTGACCTCGTCCATGTACAGCACCGCTCTCAGACTCCCCGTGCCGGGCTGGGCGCGCATCCAGTCGATGATGTTGGTCAGCAGCATGCTGACGAAGAACATCCGCTCGGCGTCGGAGAGATGAGCGATGGAAACCACCGAAACACGCGGCTTGCCGGCATCGGTGTAGAAGAGCCGCTGCGCGTCGAGAGGTACACCCTCTCGCCACGTCTCGAAACCGGGCGAGGCCAGGAGGTTGTTCAACCGCATAGCCAGCTTGGCTCTATCGGCTGCTGGAAACGCGCTCTCGATGTCCATCACACCGAGCCTGGCGAATGGCGGTCGCTGGATCCCCAGAATCAGAGAGCTGAGATCGAGGCTCTCCCCGGCATCCCATGCGTCGCGCAGCAGGTTGGAGATGAGGATGTGCTCGCGACTGCTCAACGGATCGGCTTCGATTCCCAGCAGGGAGAGGAGGCTGGTTGCCGTGGCTTCAACGTGTTCGACGTATCGATCAGTTCGTGCTCGCGCCGCCTCACTCGGCGCCGCGAAGGAGCGCAGCACCGAGATCGGTACGCCGGCGGCGCTGCCGGGCGTGAAGATGGCGAATTCCGCCGACTCCCGGAGCCGTGCAATTCGCTCGGGCTCCTGATCCCACCTGGCGAGGCCCGCGCGCCAGCGCTGCGCTTCCGCGGCAGCGAACGCTTCGGGTGACGTTCCCTCACGCACCGCGGCCTGCTCGTCGATCCAGGGACGAAAGTCCTCGGGACGCAGCTCGGGAAAGGTGAGTAGCAGATTAGCCAGATCACCCTTGGGATCGATCGCGATCACCGGGATCTTGTCGAGCGCGGCCTCCTCGATCATGCCAATACCGAGCCCCGTCTTCCCGCTCCCAGTCATTCCGATAATGACAGCGTGCGTGGTGAGGTCGCTGGAATCGTACAGCGCGAGCCGGTCGGTGGTCTGACCGGTCGCCTGGTCGCGCTCCTTGCCGAGATAGAAGCTGCCGAGTTTTTCGTAACTGGTCATCAGCGGGAGCAGTGTGGTTGACGATACAGCATCACTCTTCACGGTGCAGTGGAGTGCACCACCGGGGCCGCAGTCCAGGAGTTATTGGAGCGGTCGTCATCCACAAGACGCCGATCGGGATCGAGTTCGATCCTCGCCAGTGATTTCCCCGGGAACTCGTAGCGTCGAACGTAGACCGAGCCAGCCATGCCCCACACCTCCGCGGGATAATCATAGTCCCTCGTGGTGCCATCGGAGAAAACGAACCGCGCACGGATGGGCAGCACGCCGCGGTCCAGGTTTCCATAAGCTACGGCCACGTCGGTCGTATCCCCGCGCACTCGCGTAGCCACGGTATCGATGGTCTGGTCGAAGTGCGCATCCTCGAGAAACCACTCACGCCAGAACCAATCCAGCCGGTGGCCCGAAACGTCCTCCATGGTCCGGTAGAAATCGGCTGGCGTCGGGTGCTTGTAGGCCCAACGCTCGATGTAAGTCCGGAGCGCCTCGTCGAAGGCTTCGGGCCCGAGTATCTCCTGCCTTAGGAGCTGCAGCCCCACCGACACTTTTACGTACTCCGTGAAGCCGAGCTTGTCCGGATCGATGCGGTCGGCCGGAATGTCCACCGGCACGTCCACGTCGTGCACCTGCGTGTTCTCGATCAGGGAGCGCTCCTCGGCGGCCCGCTGCATCTGATCTCCCCGTTCGGGATACCGCTGCGCTTCGGAAAAGGTGTTGATGAAAGTATTGGTCCCCTCGTCCTGCCAGAAATGGATGCGCTCGTTGCTGCCAACGAGCATGGGGAACCAGTCGTGACCGATCTCGTGGGTGATGACGTTATAGAGATCGTACTTGTCATCCCCCTTCGCTTCCATCGCCAGCATCGGGTACTCCATGCCGCTTATCGGGCCTTCCACGACCGAGATCTGCGGCCACGGGTACTGATACCAGCGCTGGGAGTACTCCATGATCGAGGAGCGCGCCATGTCGGCGCCATCCTTCCAGGTTGATTCCGCGCTCGACCGATAGTACGAGTTAGCCGTGATGCCCTTCCAGCTCGATGCGTCCCAGATGTAGTCGGGTGCGCCTGCCCACGCCACGTCGCGCACGTTCCTGGCCCGGAACTTCCACGTCAGAGTCCCCGTCGTGCGTGGTCGCGCGGCACCGCTATTCAACTCGGCGGCGCTCGCTATTTGAATCGTCGAGTCCGACCTGGCCGCGAGTGCGAGTCGCGCGATCTCCGTGCGAGTGAGCACATCGCGCGGGTTCATGAGCGTGCCGGTACCGGCCACTATGTAGCCAGCCGGTACGGTGACTGCATAGTCAAAGTCGCCGTACTCGAGGTAGAACTCGCCCTGCCCCACGTACGGATCGGTGTTCCAGCCGCGCACGTCGTCGTACACCGCTACGCGCGGATACCACTGGGCCAGTTCGTAGAGCGAGCCATCGCGCCCCATGCGATCGGCGCCGTGCTCGGGGATGCGAAAGTGCCAGGCCACGTTGAAGGTGGCCGTCTTGCCAGGCTGGAGTGGTTCGGCCAGATCGACGTAGAGCATGGTGTCCCAAACGCGAGTCCTGAGCGGCACCCTGCGCGCCTTCCCCTTCCCGGCCGTGGCAACCACCTGCTCGAAGCGGTCGATCCTGTCCCCGCCGTCGAAGCCGCGCGCGCCGAAGCGGGAGTCCTGCGAGTAGATGCTCGCGTTCAGCGAGGAATCGGTGAATGCGTTCTGCTCCACCTGCATCCAGATGTGGCTGAGTGCTGTTGGCGAGTTATTGGTGTACCGCATGGTGAGCTCGCCGCGCAGGAGCTGCGCTGCCGTGTCGAGCGACGCGTGAAGGTCGTAGTCCGCGCGGTTCTGCCAGTACCGAGGTCCCGGTGCGCCCGAGGCGAGGCGGTATTCGTTGGGCGCAGGGAGCTGCGTCAGCGGTGCAAAGATGGATGTATCGCCGACTATCGTCCCTCCGGACACCGTCTCACCGGAACGGGATTGGCTTGCCTGGGCGCCGGCCACAGCCGCTATTCCAGCGAGGGCGAAGAGTACAATGGAAGCGCGTGAAGAGATGTTCATACGAGTGATGTCCGATGGGCCACGCGCTACCAGCTCCCGCGTTCGCCGAGCGTGGCTATGACACTATTAAGGCGGGCTGCTGCATCGCGCCGGTTGTGGAGGGCGGCGCATTGAGCGCCCTCGGCACCGCTCGCCTCGACGCGCTCCACTCTCACCTCGTGCTCCGCTATTGTACGGTGCGGCTACTATTCCGTGCTGCTCAGTCGCGCTGCATATTGCCGCTGGGCTTCGGTCATGTCCAGATACGATACCGTTCTCCGAAGCATCCGGGTCCGGGCGCTGGACGCTCGTCACTTCTCCCTTACGTGGCCGCCCCCGGCTCCGTTGGTCGACGCCCGAACCACTCACGATAGCCATGACTCACGCATTTCCCACATCGCGGGCCAGGTGTAGCCGGCAGCGCCCAGCGCCGATCGATAGCCACCAACCCGGCATGTCAGAGTGATGCCCCGATTGCTCCCACGACGCATTGCAGCCGAATTCCCCGACTCACTCCGCGAGTCGCTGGTAGCGCTGCGACGCGACCTACACGAGCACCCCGAGCTATCCTGGCATGAGGAGCGGACTGCCGAGAAGCTCCACGCGGCGCTCGCCGCTCTGCACCCGGCCGAGTTATTCCGCGTGGCTGGTACACCGGGCACTGGCATCATCGCGCGCATCCGCGGGAGGGACCCAGGGCGGCCAGTCGTGGCTATCCGCGGCGACATCGATGCGCTCCCCATCCAGGAGGCAACCGGCCTTCCATTTTCCTCACGGACCCCCGGCGTCATGCACGCCTGCGGCCACGACGTGCACGCGACCTGGGCGGTTGGTGCGGCGCATCTGCTCACCGAGACCCCCGCGGCTGGCGACGTGGTGGTCGTGCTCCAGCCGGCCGAGGAAACTGGCGAGGGCGCACTCGAGATCCTGCGGTCGAATGCCCTCGATGGTGTGACTGCTATCTTCGGCGCCCACGTCGACCGACGTTTCGCCGTCGGGCAGGTGGTGGCAGAAGCCGGCCCACTCGCGGCGG
>DATCXG010000385.1:0-2144 GCA_036565945.1 Gemmatimonadaceae bacterium | reverse complement strand
CCAGTGCAAACTTCAAGATCTGACCCCGATTCCCCGTCCAGCGATTGGCTATTCTTGTTCGTATCCATTATACAAAGGAAGAACGCCGGTAGCCGCACTCCATCCCGCGACCCATCCGGCCCCGCCTCCGCAGCCTAACCTCCGGCCAGTACCCGAATGCCTATATCGCTCAACCGGCTCACCGCCGGCGTCGCGCTCCTCGCGCTCGCCGCAGCTCCTCTCGCCGCGCAGAACGCGGCCTCCTCTCCCGATACCGCCAGCGATCAGATCAAGGCGATGGTCGCGCGCCTCTCGCTGGACCGGTACAAGGCCACTATCAAGGGGCTCACGCAATTCGGCGACCGTCAGCAGGGCACGGATCGCAACCGCGCCGCCGTGGATTGGATCGAGAAGCAGCTCCAGAGCTACGGCTGCACGCCCACGGAGCGCATCACGTACGACTTCCAGCCCGCGCCGCGGCGCACACGGCCTTCGCCGGAGCAGATGGCGGCGTCCAGGCGCGCCCGTGCTGAGGGGTGGAATGTGGGCGGCTCGCGCATGCGCGGCAATATCGCGCCGACGGGCGTGAACCGGGACTCGCTGAAGCAGCCGGACGCCCGGCTCCGCGCGCTGAATGCGCAGCCCAGCGTTCCCGGAGAGCGCCAGGAAGTCTACTGCACCAAGATCGGCACCGAACATCCGGACCAGATGTACATCGTCGGCGGGCACATGGACGGCCTGGGATTGGGCGAGGCCGCGAACGATGATGGCTCGGGTACGGCGCTGGTCATGGAGCTGGCGCGCGTGTTCAGCATGCCGGATGTGAAGACGTCCACTTCGATCCGCTTCATCCTCTGGAACAACGAGGAGACTGGCCTGAACGGAGCGCGCGCGTACGTGGAGCAGCGCGCACCGCTGCAGGGCAAGGAGAGTCCGGCCGGATCGGGCAAGTACCCGGAACCGAAGTGGCTGGGGATGATCCAGCACGACATGATGATGTTCGACCACGGCATGCCGCACGCCGACAGCACGCTTCCGAAGAACCAGCGTCCCGAGGCGGACGTGAACATCGAGTTCCAGTCGAACTCGAAGTTCGCCGCCGGCTCGCAGAAGCTCGCGTGGGCTTTCCGCGATGCCAACGAGCGGTACGCCACCGACTACCCGGCCGCGGTGGGTCCGCACATGACCAACACGGACTCCTCACCATTCATGGATCTCGTCCCCGCGATCAGCTTGCGCGAGAACGAGCGCGGGATGCAGATCGGCGCGGGGTGGAACCCGAACTGGCACCAGCCCACGGACCTCTTCTCCACGTACAGCGACGATGATTTCCGGCTCGGTCTCAACGCGGCGCAGACCACGCTCGGCGCCATCGCGACGCTTACCGACGCGCGCTTGAAGTAGTGACCAGCGCGAACTGACTCTCGACCTCTCAGCAGGTGACCTGGATGCAGTATCGAGATGGCCGTTCCACGATTCGTAGCGCCGCTACACTGGCGTGCATCGCCGTCCTCACCACCGTCGTCGTCGCCCCCAACGCGGCGGCGCAGGGGAAGACGGTGCCTGTCTTCGAGGGCGGGCTGGCGCAGGTGGTCCCGGGGTTTCAGGACACGACCACCTGGGTTCGTCAGGAGCTCTGGGTCGAGAGTGAGTTCGACACCGACGGCGACGGCAAGAAGGACCGGATGCACGTCGATGTCACCCGACCGAAGCAGACGGATACCGAAGGACTCGAGGTCCCGGTGGTGTATGCATCGAGCCCGTACTTCGCCGGGACGTCGGGCCCGCGCGAGTTCCTCTGGGATGTGAAGCAGGAGTTGGGGGTCGCGCCTCCGAAGCGCGTGAGTCAGCCGGAGATTCCGTTCCAGGCGGTTCGCCCGAGGATCTCGAATTCCCTCGTCGATGAATGGGTGCCGCGCGGCTTCGCCGTGGTCCACTCGGAGGCGCCGGGAACTGGTCTCTCGCAAGGATGCCCCACGGTGGGCGACGCTCCCGAGCGGCTCGCGCCCAAGGCGGTGGTCGACTGGCTGAACGGACGCGCCAGGGGCTTCACCACGAAGACGGGAAATGAGGAAGTGAAGGCGACGTGGTCCACCGGCAAGGTGGGCATGATCGGCACTTCGTACAACGGAACCCTCCCGCTCGCGGCCGCGACCACCGGCGTC
>DATCXG010000379.1:0-5094 GCA_036565945.1 Gemmatimonadaceae bacterium | reverse complement strand
TCACCACCCCACGGAGATCCGTGCCACACTGGCCGCGGCGCGCGCGTCCCTGCCTGGCCGGCGCCTGGTGGTTGCGTTCCAGCCACACCTCTTCACACGCACGAGAGACTTCGCGGACGAATTCGGCGCCGCGCTCTCGGGAGCGGATGAGATCTTTCTCACCGAGATCTACCCGGCGCGCGAGCGCCCCATCGAAGGGGTGACTGCGTCGCTCATAGAGCGTGCCATCGTCAATGCGGCCGGCGCGGGGCGGGAGGGCAGGGGGAGTGGCTCCGCAGCGCGCGGGCGGATCGCCTGGCGCGGTGAACGAGCGGAGTTGGCTGCCGCCCTTGCCGGCGCCGTGCGGAGCGGTGACGTCGTGATCACCCTGGGCGCGGGGGACATCACTCGTACGGGCCCCGAGCTCCTCCAGTATTTGACGGCGGCGGCATGAAGCGCGTCATAAGTGTGTTAAGGGATGCGGCGATGCATCTGGGCACTCGGGGCGCCGCTGTTCTCCTTGGACTAGCTTGCATCGGGAGCCTTCCCTGGTGGGGGCCTCGCATCCTCCGCCACATGTCGTACTTTCAGGTGCGGCGCGTGGAAGTCTCCGGCCAGCGCTATCTGCCGCCAAGTCAGATCCTATCTCTCCTGAATGTGGACACTACCGTTTCAATCTGGACCGACCTCGACGTGCTCGAGCGGCGCGTGATGGCGCATCCCGGGGTGCACTCGGCGCGAATCGAGCGCAAGCTTCCGGGCACGCTCGTCGCGCGGATCAGCGAGAACCTTCCCGTGGCGTTGGTGGCATCGTCGCGGGGCTTCAGAGCTGTTGACGCGGACGGTCAGGTGCTGCCGCTCGACCCGAGCATGGTAGACGTGGATCTGCCTGTTCTCCAGCGCTCCGATACCGCGTTGCTGACGCTTCTCGCGGACGTGCGTGGTGAGAATCCGCGGTTGTTCGACCGTATCAGCGCGGCGCGCCGTGTCGGGCACAACGATGTTGAGCTGTCGTTGATGTCGTTCGTGGTTCGAGCGAGCGCGGGTGTCTCAGCCGCGCGGCTGGCCGATATAGTTCCTGTCGAGCACGACCTGGCGCGCCGCGGTTCGCGGGTCGCGGAGCTCGACCTTCGTTTCAGAGATCAGGTCATCGCAAGGCTGCAATGAATCCCGAACGTCTGGTCGCGGGCCTCGATATCGGTTCGTCGCGCACCACGGCTCTGATCGCCGAGGTGGTGGGCGACCTGCCAAAGCACCCGAACATCAAGGTGATGGGCGTCGGTCAGGCGCGCACCGCCGGGTTGCGTCGCGGCGTCGTGTCGGACATCGCGGAGACGACGCGCTCGATCACCAGGGCCATGCAGGACGCCGAGCGCATGGCCGGAGTGCACGTGGAGTACGTGTACTCCGGGATAGCGGGAGAGCATGTGCGGGCGATGACCAGCTCCGGCATCGTGGCCGTCAACGGCGACGAGATAACGCGAGCGGACGTGGATAGGGCGAACGAGGTGGCGCGCACGCAAGCCATTCCCACCGACCGCGAGCTGCTGCACGCGATCCCCCAGGAATACCGCGTCGACAAGAACGACGGTATCCGCGACCCGATCGGGATGATCGGTATGCGGCTGGAAACCGAGATGTATCTGGTGACCATCGGCGCTTCGCCGGCCATGAACCTGCGGAAGTCGGTGGATCGGGCTGGGTATCGGGTGCGCGAGCTGGTGCTCGAACCCCTCGCAAGCGCTCTCGCCGTTCTCACCGAAGATGAGAAGGAGCTGGGTGTGGCGCTCGTGGAGATGGGCGCTGGCAGCACGGACCTCGCGATCTTCTACGAGGGTAAGATCCGCTACCTGGGGACGGTGAATTTCGGCGCCAACAGCGTGACCAGCGACATCGTGCACGGACTCGGGCTCACGCAGGGTGATGCCGAGCGCCTCAAGGAGCGCTACGGCTGCGCGTACGAGCCATTGCTGGCCGATTCTCGCGAGATGGTCGAGCTTCCCGGCACTGTCGCGCAGGGTGACCGCGATGTCTCCCGCGAGATGCTGGCTCACATCATCCACCAGCGCACCGATGAGATCTTCGGGCTTGTCAACGATAAGATCGAGAGCGCCGGGTTCTCCGGCCAGTTGAGCGCGGGAGTCGTGCTCACCGGCGGTGGCTCGGCGATTCAGGGCGCGGCGGAACTGGCGAGTGACGTCTTCGGGACCGGCGTGCGGGTGGGCTCCCCAGCCGACGCGATCGGGGGGCTCAGCGACTCCGTGGAGGCCCCCCGTTTCGCTACCGTAGTGGGGCTGGCGCTCTACGGTGCTCAGAGGATGGCGCTGGGGCTGGTGGATGGGTCTGAGCGGCGCAAGCGCATGTCATCGCCGGGCGTGGACAAGTTGGTGCAGCGTGTCAGGACGCTCTGGGACGAGTACTTCTGACCGAGTTTTCCACAATCGAGATTGGTGATTAAGGGTTAGTGTGTTGAGGAAGTCCAAGCGTTATATTGCGCCTGTCCTTCGAGCCGCCCTTCAGTAGTGGCTAGCAGTTGTAGCGCCCCGCATGTCTCCGACCGCAGGACGTCGTTTCTCCAACCAAAATGGAGTTCGTTCCGCAATGATCTTCGAGTTCGAGGAGAGCACACCGCAGAACGCACGGATGAGAGTCGTCGGCGTTGGCGGTGGCGGTGGCAACGCTGTCAATCGGATGATCGAGGAGCACCTGGAAGGTGTCGAGTTCATCTCCGTCAACACCGATGCCCAGGCCCTTCTCACATCGAAGTCGGATGTCAAGATCCAGATCGGTAAGAAGCTGACGCGTGGACTCGGCGCTGGGGCGCGCCCCGAGATCGGGCGACAGGCCATAGAGGAGAATCGCGAGGAGGTGGGGCGCGTGCTCACCAACGCGGATCTCGTCTTCGTCACATGTGGTATGGGTGGTGGTACTGGTACCGGAGCGGCGCCGGTCGTCTGCGAGATGTCGCGCGAGGCTGGGGCGCTCACGGTTGGTATCGTCACCAAGCCGTTCCTGTTCGAGGGGCGGAAGCGGATGCGCCAGGCCGAGATGGGTATCGCAGAGATGCGCAAGCACGTGGACACGATGATCGTGGTCCCGAACGAGCGCCTGCTCGCGGTCGTTGGAAAGGGAATTCCCTTCGGTGATGCGCTCAAGAAGGCCGACGAAGTTCTGCTCCATGCCACGCAGGGCATCTCGAACCTGATCAGCGTTACGGGCCTCGTGAACGTGGACTTCGCTGACGTGCGTACGGTGATGCAGGCAGGTGGCTCGGCGCTCATGGGCACGGGAGTTGGCCGCGGCGAGCTGAGAGCGATGGAGGCGGCGCAGCAGGCGATCTCATCTCCTCTCCTCGACAACGTCTCGATCAGCGGCGCGACCGGGGTGCTGGTGAACATCACTGGCGGCACCGATCTCACGCTCGGCGAGGTGCACCAGATCAATGAAGTGGTGCACGATGCTGTGGGTGATGACGCGGAGATCATCTTCGGCGCAGTGAATGAGCCTGCCATGCAGGGAGAGATTCGCGTCACCGTCATCGCCACCGGTTTCGACCGAGTGGTGCAGGGCGCTCACGGCGCACCGGTGGTGGAACCGCAGCAGTCGCGGAACTCGCTCGCGACCCCGGTCATTCCATTCCCCGCGCAGCGTTCGCCGCGACATGGAACCGTGGCTCCGCGCGGAACGCAATCCAACGAGCATCCGCGCCGTCCGGGTCAGATGTCGGGTGGCATGCCGGAGAAGCCGGGCCAGGATCTCAACGACATGGAGATCCCGACCTTCATCCGGAGACAGATGGATTGAAGCGCCCGTCGCCAGGCCTCATCGCGTCGCTGGCGATCGGCGCGCTCGCGGTCGTCGCGCTCGCGGTGCAGCTCCCCGCGCCGGAAGCGGCCCGCCCGTTCGAGCAACTCGCATCCGACTCCGTGCGGACGGTGGTGCCCGAGCCGGCATGGCGCGTTCACGCTGATACCCTTAATGCGGGCGAGACGCTCTCGGGATTGCTCGCGCGGGGCGGCTTGACGGGTGGGGTGGTCGCGCGAATCCTCGGTGCCGCGTCGGAGCTCGACGCTCGGCGCGCACGTGCAGGCATGCCCGTGTTCGTCCGTACTTATGGCGCCGACTCCGTACCATCGGAAGTCGTGTTCCAGCTAGCCATCGACCGCTTGTTGCACGTGCGACGCAGCGGCGACTCGGAATGGTCCGGGAGTGAAGAGATCCTGCCATGGAAGACCGACACCATCATGGTGAGCGGCACCATCCGGTCCAATCTGTATCAGGCACTCGATGATTCCGCGGCCGATGTGCTGAGCGCTGGACCGCGTTCGGAGCTCGCCTGGTCGCTCGGCGATATCTACGAATACCGCGTGGACATGAGTCGCGAGCTGCAACCAGGCGATCAGTTCCAGGTGCTCTTCGAGCGCGCGACCGGCCCGGGCGGCGTGGTACGGACAGGCGACATCCTCGCCGCGCGATTCAATCTCTCTGGTAGTGAGATAGACGCGGTGCGCTACGTTGGCGCCTCCGGTCGTGCCCAGTACTACGACGAGGATGGCAGGTCGATGCGTTCGGCTTTCCTGCGCGCGCCGTTGTCGTTCCGCCGCATCTCGAGCGTGTTCGGACGGCGCAAGCACCCCGTACTGGGTACCTGGCGCAGCCACAAGGGAACCGACTACGCCGCGAGCTCGGGTACTCCCGTGCGCGCCATCGGTGACGGCGTGGTGGTCTTCGCTGGCCGCAAGGGCGGCTACGGCAATGCGATCGACATCCGTCATCGCAACGGCTATGTCACGCGCTACGGCCATCTGCGTGGCTTCGCGCGCGGGATTCGCGCTGGCCGCAGCGTGGACATCGGCCAGACAATCGGCTACGTGGGCATGACTGGCCTGGCCACCGGTCCCCACCTACACTTCGAAGTGCTGGTGCACGGTGTGCAGCGCGACCCGCGTGTGGCGTTGCGTGACAAGTCTGGCTTCCCTGTCCCAGCCGCCGAGAAGGCGCGCTTCGAGTCAGTGAAGGCCGTCCTCCTCGCCGAGCTCGATGCGAGAGGCGGCGGCGCGGAGCAGAGACTGGCGAGCAGATAGCACCGTGGCAGGAAGCGGCTCGCCGGGTGCG
>DATCXG010000363.1:0-12524 GCA_036565945.1 Gemmatimonadaceae bacterium | reverse complement strand
CTTCCGTGGTTGATGTTGTGCAGTTCTCGCTTGCAGTTCTCCCCTGCAGTTCTCCGTGCTGCAGGTAAGCAGTTCCTCTCACCCTCTAGTGGTGCTACGCTACCAGAAGATCGGTGACGTCAGGGCCAGTGAGAATGTGTCGTTCCTCGTCGCGGGATCGATCGCGTATTGGGCGGCGATGACACCGAGGGCTACTCGCACTATGAGGTTCTGTTCGAACGAGGGGAGCTCTCCCACTCCGGCCGCACCGAGCGCATGCCGCAGCGATAGCACTGGGGGGCCCAGGAGTGGTATCTGAACGGCAGTGATGGGGATGTTATAAGCGCTCTCGATCACCACTAGCTGGTCGCCACCGAACTGCAGGACTGAGAAGGTGGGGAGCGTGCCGGATCCGCCGAAGTAGGAGAAACGCTGTGGGGGGGCGTCGTCGCCTGTCGTCAGCACGGCGTGGGAGCGTAGCTCGATGGTCTGGGTGGCGAAGGTGGCGAGTTGCACGCCGGCGTCCACGGTGGCCTGCGTGAAACGCTCATCGCCAGGGGACTCGAAAGGCCTTTCGAGCTGCAGATCAGCGGATAGCTCCACGTCGGGGAGCGACAGTGAGCCGCTCACGCCTCCTATCGCGCTCGACAGCCGTCCCCGCTCGACGGCTGGATTGGGCCGGATCATGCCGTCGCCGGCTGTCCTGCCGCGAATACTCCATGGACCGCCGGCACTGATCGACCAGTCGCGCTCGGTGCGAGCACCGCCCCAGAGCGTGAGCTCGCCCGATGTTCCCGTCCATGTTCGACCAGCGCGGCCCTCGATGCGCTCCGCGCGCCAGTAGTTGCGGTAGTCGCGTCCGTCGATAAATACCTTGAGCGAATTTATCAGGTCCGACTCGATCCACTTGTCGTTTGTGAATGTGCCGCGCCCAGCGAAGACATCGAGACTCCAACCGGGCTCGAACTTCAGCCTCGCGCTCACGACCGGATCGAAGGCTCCTATGTCAGATCGGTAAGTGACGGTGGGGTCGACTTGCAGTTCCTCGCCCTCCCCCATCGCCAGGCTCAGACGGGGCCCCCACGGGAGCCCCAGCCCATCCACCCGTGTGTAAGTCGGGATTCGGATGCCGTAGAGCAGGGGGAGCGAGATGGTCTCGGTTTCCAGGAGGGTGGATGGTGGGCGGTAATCGAGCGCGATGCCCCGGCTCGTGCGGGCGATGTCGAAGTGCGTGTCCCAGTACGAGAGCTTGCCACCACTCACCAGCGCCTGCTCGGAATCGTAGATACCGCCGCCGTAAGCGATCGCGCGGCCATCGATACGCGCTCCAGGTCGGAGGTAGATGTCGCCGCCCACCACTATCACGTCGCCGTGCACCGTGCTCGCGACGCTGGCATCCGAACCCAGCACGAGGACGGATCGGTCGAAGACAGAGTCGCGGAAGAGTCGCGTGTTCCACTGCTCGTGCACGATGACGTACGGTTGCTCGAGCGCCTCGCGGAGGATGACCCCAGGCTCGCCAGGGCCGGGATCATCCACGTAGACGTGTGGCTGCTCCTGTGCGACGATTGAAGTCGCGAAGAGAGCCCCGTGAGCGAGCAGTGCGAGGAGAACCGCGCCCCGCATCAGCATCCGGCGAGGGTGAGGAAGTTCCTCATCAGCTGCTTCCCATTCTGGGTGAGGACGGACTCCGGGTGGAACTGCACTCCCCAGACCCGATGGCTCACGTGTCGCAGCGCCTGGATCTCCGACGGGTCGTCACTGGATCTCGCGATGACCTCGAGTGTGTCCGGAAGCGACTCACTCTCGACGACGAGAGAATGGTAGCGCATCACCTCGAGAGGTGAAGGCAGTCCGGCGAACAGCCCGGTGCCATCGTGCTCTACGCGCGACGTCTTGCCGTGCATGACGCGCTCCGCGCGTACCACCTTGCCGCCGTACGCCTCGCCGATCGCCTGATGGCCCAGGCATACCCCGAGAATCGGCAGCTCGGACCCCCAGCGCCGAACGAGTGGTACAGTCACCCCGGCCTCGGACGGCGTACACGGACCTGGCGAGATCACCACCGCGCGCGGCCGGAGCTCACCGATCTCCTCCACGCCGATTGCGTCGTTGCGCTTCACCAGCGGGTCGGCGCCCAGCTCGCCCAGATACTGCACCAGGTTGTAGGTGAAGGAGTCGTAGTTGTCGATGACGAGGATCATGACTACGGGGTTCAGGGTTTTAACTACGGGGTTCGGGGTTCAGGGGGCAGGATTCAGGGACTGCTAACTACGGGGTTCAGGGTTCAGGGGGCAGGAACTACCTCGGGGCCGGGAGCTCCACGCAATGAGCCGTTCCCTGAACCCTGCAGCCTGAACCCTGAACCCTGTAGTCATCCTCGTGGATGATACTGCTTGTGCACCTGCCGCAGGTACTCCCGGTCCACGTGCGTGTATATCTGAGTGGTCGATATGTCGGCGTGGCCGAGCATTTCCTGGACCGCTCGAAGATCGGCGCCCCCTTCCAACAGGTGGGTGGCGAAGGTGTGGCGGAGGGTGTGTGGGGTGACGTGCTTGGTGATGCCGGCGCGCTCCACGTACTTGCGGAGAATCTTCCAGGCGCCCATGCGCGAGAGTGGAACGCCGCGGGCGTTGAGAAGGAGCATCCCCTTCCCTCCACCGCGCTCGAGGCGCGGGCGCAGCTCGCGGACGTACACTGCCACAGCGGCTATCGCGCTTCGTCCGATGGGAACCAGCCGCTCCTTGCTCCCCTTGCCGAAGACACGCAGCAGGGCGTCATCGAGCATCACGTCGCGAGTACCCAGGGTGATCCACTCCGATACGCGGAGTCCCGCGCCGTAACCGAGTTCGAGTAGCGCGCGGTCGCGAAAGACGAGTGGGTCGTCGAGCGTCGGAGCCGCCAGCAGGCGCTCCATCTCGGCCACTGTCAGCACATCCGGAAGTGTGCGCCACCGCGCCGGAGTCTCGAGACGCTCGGTTGGGTCCTGCACCACCTGACCATCCCCGAGTAGAAACCTGTAGTACGTCCGCATGGCGGAGATATTGCGCCGGATCGACGACGGCGCGAGACCCAGGTCCTTCAGATGGTAGAGATACCGCCGGAGCATCTGCGGCGTGACGCCGGTCGGAGCGCTGGCGCCGCTGGCTCGGGCGAAGACGACGAAGCGCGCAAGGTCACGGCCATAGGCCTCGCTCGTGGTAGCCGCCGAGCCCTGTTCGAGCGCCAGGAAGTCGTGGAACCGCTCCAGCAGAAAGTCGCGGGCGATCTCGTCCGGGATCATCGCCGCCTCAGGGCGCGGAAGATGAACCACCCGGCCACCAGGAGGATGACGATGGTGCCAGCCACCAGTGCGGCACCGCGTGACATCTCGAGCAGACGCACGCGCAGCAGCTCCCAGTTGGAGCCCACGCGGTAGGCCACCACCGTCACGACGCCGTACCAGATGCCGGATGCCACCGCTACCGCGCCGAATACCGCGGCTAGTGGCATGCGCATGGCGCCCGCGAATGGCGGCACTAGCGCGCGCACACCGGGGAGGAAGCGACTGAGGAAAAGCGCGATGATGCCATAGCGAATGTAGAGCGCCTTGAATCGCTGTTCCGCACGCAGTCCCGTCGGCCCGTAGGCGTGGATTCTTCGACGTACTTCGTCGGCCCCGTAGCGGCGACCGAGTGCGTAGATCGACATGGCGCCGGCCACGTTGCCCAACCATGTCGCGAGAAACGCACCGATGGCCGTTGCCTCTCCGCGTGCGGCCAGAAACGCGCCGAATGCCACGATGGTATCGGCGGGTATGGGGGGGAAGAAGTTCTCGAGCGCCGCAGTGAAACCCAACGCCAGGTACAGTGCGAATGGTGGTAGCGCGGAGAGCCAGGCTAGGACGCCGGCCATGTCGTTGAAGGCGCTACGCTGACTGCACGGGTGCGAGCATCGCCACCGCGAAGCACGCGATCCCCTCGCCGCGCCCTAGCCATCCCATTCCCTCGTTACTCTTCCCCTTGATGTTGATGTCGCCAATCGCGATTCCGAGTGCCGGGGCGAGCGCCTCGCGCATGGCGTCGCGGTGCGGGCCGATTCGGGGTGATTCGGCCACCACCGTGACGTCCACGTTCCCCACGACCCACCCCAGTCCACGCGCAACCGTCACGGCCCGCGCGAGCATTCCCACGGAGTCACGTCCCAGGTTGGCAGGATCATCATCCGGAAACATCGCGCCGATGTCGCCCGCACCCGCGGCTCCGAGTACCGCGTCCGTGATCGCGTGCGCCACGGCGTCGCCGTCTGAATGGCCCTGCAGCGACCGGTCGTCTGGGATGTTCACACCGCCCAGGCGGAGTGGCCCGCCGGGCGCGAAGCGATGGGAGTCGTAACCGAACCCGACGCGACAGGCCTGAGGCTGGCTCTGCACAGGGGATGGGGCTATGCTGCCCGCGCCGAGCGGAAGCGGCGTCTGATCTTCCTCCCGCTGCCGCCCCGCCTCCCGCTTCTCTCTACCTTCAGCCTGATCGCTCACGCCGCCACCGTTCCGTGCGCTGTGACGGAGTGATTCCGCTTCCGAATTGCCGGATCACTCGAGCGTGGAGAATCGAAGCCGAACATTGAGTACATCAATCACTCAGTGTACCGCTTGAGAGCGAGCGTGACATTGTGGCCACCGAATCCGAAGCTGTTCGATAGCGCCGCGGTCACCTCGCGCTCTACAGCGACATTCGGGGTGTAGTTCAGGTCGCACTCTGGATCGGGTGTGCGATAATTGATGGTGGGTGGAATCTTGCCGTCGCGTACCGCGAGAGCGGTGATGACGAACTCCGCCGCACCAGCGGCGCCCAGCATGTGTCCCGTGCTCGACTTGGTGGAGCTCACGTTCAGCTTCCCCACAGCTTCCCCAAACGCCGCCTTGATCGCCATGGTTTCATTGAGGTCGTTGGCCGGCGTGGAAGTCCCGTGTGCGTTCACATACTGCACCATCTCGGGTGTGAACCCGGCATCTGCCATCGCGCGTTCCATGGCTCGCCGTGCGCCCTCTCCGCCCGGCGCCGGTGCCGTGAGGTGATAGGCGTCACCCGTGGCGCCGTAGCCGGCTACTTCCGCGTAGATCCTGGCGCCCCGTTCACGCGCGTGCTCCAGTTCCTCGAGGATCACGATGGCCGATCCCTCGCCCATGACGAAGCCATCGCGAGTGGCGTCGAACGGGCGGGATGCGGTCGCCGGATCGTCGTTGCGCTCGGAGAGAGCTTTCATGTTCGTGAACCCGCTGATCGCCATCGCCGTGACTGTCGCCTCCGCGCCCCCGGTGATCATCACGTCCGCGTCCCCGTACTGGATGGTGCGGAACGCGTCGCCGATCGCATGAGCGCTTGTTGCGCATGCCGAGACGGTGGAGTAGTTGGGCCCCTTGGCCTGGAACTGCATCGACACTATCCCCGCCGCGATGTCGGAGATGAACATCGGAATGAAGAACGGAGAGACCTTTCCCGAGCCCCACTCCCTATAGGTATCGTGCTGCTCCTCGAACGTCTTGAGACCGCCGATGCCGCTGCCGATAATGACACCGGTTCGGTCTGGATCATACCCCGCCCCACCCACGAACCCGGCGTCGGTCATGGCCTGAACCGCCGCAGCCACCGCGTACTGCGCGAATGGGTCCGCTCGCTTGGCTTCCTTGCGGTCCATGTACGTGAATGGATCGAAGTCCTTCACCTCGCATGCGAATCGCACGCCGAAGTTCGATGCGTCGAACCTGGTGATCGGCCCCGCGCCCGACTTCCCTTCGAGCAGCGCGCGCCATGTGGTTGGCACGTCGTTGCCGACGGGCGTGAGAGCGCCGAGGCCTGTGACGACGACCCTTCGCTTCATCAGTCCTTGACCTTGCTCGCGAGATAGCTCAGCGCGTCGCCTACGGTGCGCAGCTTCTCCGCATCCTCGTCCGGGATGTCGATGTTGAATTCCTTCTCGAACTCCATCACCAGTTCTACCGTATCCAGGCTGTCCGCTCCCAGATCCTCCATGAAGCTGGCTTCGGTCCTGAGCTTGTCGCGCTCGACGCCGAGCTCCTTGGCGATGATTTCCTTGACCTTCTCTTCGAGATCAGCCATGGACGTGGTCCCCTGTAAGTTGGATTGTGCTTGGAGCAGCCGTCGGTCGTCAGTCGCTGGCTGCCGGTGATGTCAGCGGAAGTGAAAAGATAGCCGCCCATCTGGCGGCCGATGGTCACAAATCTACATCACCATGCCGCCATCCACCACAAAAACCTGGCCAGTGATGTAGGCGGCATGGTCGGAGGCCAGGAATGCGGTGAGCCCTGCGACATCCGCCGGGGTACCCAGCCGGCCGAGTGGGATGCGCGAACCCAGCTCCTCGCGGGCCTCGGGGGTCATCGCGGCGGTCATGTCGGTCTCTATGAAGCCGGGTGCTATGGCGTTGGCGAGGATGTTCCGCGATGCCAGTTCCTTCGCCACCGACTTGGTGAGACCGATGAGTCCCGCCTTGCTGGCCGCGTAATTGGACTGGCCTGTGTTCCCGACCATGCCCACGACGCTGGCGATGTTGATGATTCGACCCCAACGACGCTTCATCATCCCGCGAGCGGCCGCGCGGATGGCCGCGAATGCGCCTCGCAGGTTGGTGTCGAGGACCATGTCCCAGTCGTCGTCCTTGAGTCGCAGGAGTATGTTGTCGCGCGTCACGCCCGCGTTGTTGACCAGGATGTCGAGCGACCCCATCTCGCTCACTACCCGCTCCACCATCCGGGTCACGTCGGCCGTGTCGGCGACATCCGCTGCAAAACCGCGGACGTTCCCGTTGCCCGCGCTTGCGAGCGCTCGGGCGGCCTCCTCGGCTCTCGCCGTGTCTCGGCCCACGAGTGCCACGCCGGCGCCGCATCCGGCGAGGGCGGCCGCGATCTCGCGCCCGATTCCGCGTGTGCCGCCGGTCACCAGGGCGACGCGTCCTGAAAGGTCGATGTGCATCAGCTCACACGCTGGAGAAGTTTTTCCACGTCATCTGCCGTCCCGCAGGACATCACCTGTGCGTCTGGTACGATGCGGCGGGTGAGATTGGAGAGCACTGTCCCGGGCCCCAGCTCGAGGAACAGCGCCTCCGGATAGTCCCGCGCCAGGTTACGCACGAGCTCGGTCCACCGTACTGGCGAGGTGAGCTGGCGGAGCAGGAGATCGCGCGCCATATCGGGGTCGCACACGGCCCCGGCGCTCACGTTCGAGTAGACGGGGAAACCTGGCCGCTGTGCGCTAGCCTCGCCGAGCGCCAGCGCGAGCCCGTCGCGCGCCACGTCCATGAGAGGTGAGTGGAAGGCGCCGCTGACGTTGAGTCGGATCGCCCGCCTGGCCCCGGCCTCACGGGCGAGCTCCATCGCCTTCTTCACCGCGGCCACCTCTCCCGAGATCACGGTCTGCTCGGGGGTGTTGTAGTTGGCGGCCACGACCACTCCTGCCTGCTCGCTCGCGCGGCGGCACGCTTCCTCCACGCCGGGCTCGCCGAGGCCGAGGATAGCGGCCATGGCGCCGGGGCGCTCCACTCCGCTCCGGTTCATCAGCTCCCCGCGCTTGCGCACGAGTCGCAGTGCGTCGGAGAGCGCGAAGGTCCCTGCCGCGTGGTAAGCGGTGAATTCGCCGAGTGAGTGGCCCGCGGCCGCTCGCACATACGGCGCCACGCGCGCGCGAATCGCGGCCCACGCGGCAGCTCCGTGGGCGAGCAGCGCCGGCTGGGCGTTCTGGGTGGCAGTGAGCTCGCTCTCGGGCCCCTCGAAACAGAGCGCTGAGAGGGGGAAGCCGAGTACGCGGTCAGCCTCGAGGAACACATCGCTGGCGGGAGCGAAGGCCTCCGCCAGATCTTTCCCCATCCCAGGCTTCTGCGATCCCTGACCGGGAAAGAGCAGGATGATGTTCATGCGGATTTTACGACGCTCAGAAGCGGGCAACCATCGACGCCCAGGTGAGCCCTGCCCCGAAGGCCACCATCAGCACCGTGGATCCCTCGTGGATGCGTCCCTGCTGCATTGCATCGTCTAGCGAGATGGGGATCGAGGCCGACGATGTATTGCCGTAGTGGTCGATGTTCACGAACACCTTGTCCATGGAGACACCTGCGTGCTTGGCGGTGGCCTCTATGATGCGGATGTTGGCCTGGTGTGGAACGAGGAGGTCGATGTCATCGCCGGAGAGCCCCGCGTCCTTGAGCGCGTGATCGACTGCGCTCGACATGGAGTGTACGGCGTGCTTGAAGACCTCGCGCCCCGCCATCTTCACGAGGTGCGTGCGGTCGGCGAGCACGGTAGCCGACATGGGTACCGTGGCGCCGCCGTGCGGGCGGCAGAGGAGCTCGGCGAGGGTTCCATCACTGGCCATGAAGCTGGACAGGATGCCAGCGCCATTGTTGGCCGGGCGCATGACAGCCGCGCCGGCGCCGTCGCCGAAGAGCACGCAGGTGGAACGGTCTGTCCAGTCCACGATGGCGCTCATCTTCTCGGAACCGACCACCAGTATGTTCCGGCCGCTGCCAGCGGCGATCAATCCTTCCGCAACAGTGAGTGCGTAGAGCCACCCTGAGCAGGCGGCGCCCAGGTCGAATGCGGCGGCGTGCGAAGCGCCGATCGCGGCCTGGACGTCAACGGCTGTCGAAGGGAGCAGCCTGTCGGGGGTGGCAGTGCTCAGGATTATGGTATCGAGGTCCTCGGCCGCCACACCAGCTCGTTCCATGGCCAGGCGCGCTGCGTCCGCCGCCATGCTGGACGTGGTTTCACCAGCGCCGGCAAGATGACGGCTGCAGATTCCCGTACGCTCGAATATCCATTCGTGCGACGTCTCGAGCCCCATTGCTGCGAGCTCGTGGTTGGTGACCACCTTCCTGGGGACCGCGTGAGCGATGCCCGCGAAGCGCGCGATTGGACGCTTCATTCATCGCTCCCGGTGCAATTCTCGAGGCGTCGCCCGATGTGATCCACCATCTGGGTATCGATAGCGCGCAGTGCCACGCCGATGGCATTCTTGATAGCGCGTGGTGACGAGCTTCCGTGCGAGATGATGCTCACTCCTTTCACGCCGAGCAGAGGCGCGCCGCCGTAGTCCGAGTAGTCGAACCCCTTGAAGGTCTGGTCGAGCAGCTGCTGCGTGACGCCCGTTCGACGCATCATGCCGAACATCATCTCGGGGACCGATTCGTAGAATTTGAGGAGTACGTTGCCCACGAAGCCATCGCAGACGAACACGTCTACCTGGCGATTTGGACCGCCTCCAGTCAGGATGTCGCGACCCTCGACATTACCGGCAAAGTTGAGGCCGGCGTGCTGGAGGAGCTTGTGCGCTTCCTTCACCGCGGCATTTCCCTTCTCGGGCTCCTCGCCGACGCTGAGGAGTCCGATCACAGGGTTCGAGCGCTGGAGGATGTCCTCGGCATATACCGACCCGAGCCGCGCGAATTGCAGGAGCTCCACGGCGGAACAATCCACGTTCGCGCCGGCGTCGAGAACGACGACCGGTGCGCGCGCCGTGGGGAAAACCGTCGCGATCGCGGGGCGGGTGAGGCCGCCGTGGAGCTTGAGCAGGACGACCGAGGCGGCCATCTGCGCGCCGGTATTACCGGCCGAGATGAAGCCGTCGGCGTCGCCAGCTGCGTGCAGCTTGAGGCCCACCACCATGGAGCTGTTGGGCTTTCCGCGCACGGCGGCACTGGGGCGGTCGGACATCTCGATGACATCAGGCGCGTCGACGATGATCAGCCGATCGCGCGCATCACGTGGTGTATCGGAGGCCGCGAGCTGCAGATCGAGCTCGCGCTCGATCGTCTCGCTCTTACCAACGAGCTGAATCAGGTGGCGCGAGTCGAGCTCGGCGAGCGCGAGGAGAGCCCCCGCGATCGGTGCCTGGGGGGCAAGATCACCCCCCATGACGTCCAGCGCGATCCGCGCCAACTCAAGCTTCCCTGGCTACGACCCGCTGCTCACCTGCGTAATATCCGCACTCGCTGCAGACGCGATGTGGACGCTTCATGCTCCGGCAGCGCGGACACGCCTGGAGCGCGATCGCCGGTGCTTTCTTATGTGTGTTGCGGGCGCGCTTTTTCCGCTTGGACGTGCGGCGCTTGGGGACGGCCATGGGTGGTCAGTAGAGATGGTGAAGGTGTGACTCTATTTGGATGCGGGGCGCGCGGCTCGCAACGCCTCCCAGCGATTGTCGGATTCTGGCGGGCAGTCGCACGGCCCTTCGTTCAGGTCGGCGCCGCACCTCGCACAGATTCCCCTGCAGTCCTCACGACAGAGCGCGAAGCCCGGAACAGCTAGTAGCCACTGATCACGGGCCGCGGGTGCCAGGTCGATCTTCTCGGCGTGCGGCGGCACCCGGTAGGTATCCGGATCCGCGCCCACTTCGTCGCCAGCCTCAGCGTAAATTACGTGAACATCCTCTGCAACTTCAATCGACAGCTCGGCCAGACAGCGCCGACAGTCGATTGCCGCTGTCCCATCAATTCGACCGCTCCAGTAGTACCGACCGCTTCCAGCCCTGGAAAGGCGCCCGGTGACACGGATTGGTCTGGCTGGCCTGGGATCACCCTCGGCCCAGATTGGATCATCGGGCGCCAATTCTGCATCTACCTGGACCGCCCTCCGCTCCAACTCCCGAATATCGTAAGACAGCATAACCTCTGAATGTACTTGGGGATGGGGGGGTAGGCAAGTGACGAAGACAGAGGAACTGACCGGGATCAGGAAGCCGAGGTCAGGAGCTGCTCCTCTGGTGATTCATGACCGCGACGGGAGCCATAACTGCCCTAAGTACGGAGGCGCGGAGGAACTGCTGAGCTGACTAACTGCTTACCTGCAGCACGGAGAACTGCGGAGAACAGCAAGAGAGGACGGCAAGAGAGAACTGCAACGGCTTGAACCACGGAGGCGCGGAGACACGGAGAGAACTGCAACTGCAAAAGCCAAGGCAACTGCAACAGCGAATGTTTTTAGGGACTGCATCCGGAGCTCCTCTCGCCGAGGATAGCGGGACTCGAGGGAGCTAGGAGCCTCGAGTCCCGCGTCCGGAGCCGGAAGCAAAGAGCAGTTCCCAAAGCATTTCGCTGTTCTCCGTGTCTCTGTGCCTCCGTGGTTCACTCAGTTGCAGTCGCCTTATTACGCTCCTGCTCTCACGACCACGTCCGCGTCAGCGAAGAAGAATGCGCCCTCGCGTTCGGCGTTCTCGTCCGAGTCCGAGGCGTGGATGGCGTTCCGCTCCTTGGATTCCGCGTGCAGAGCTCGGATCGTGCCAGGCTCGGCCTCCGCAGGATCGGTCGCGCCGATGGTCTTTCGAAGTGCCGCGACGGCGTTCTCGCGCAGAAGCAGCATGGGCATGCACGGCCCCGAGGTCATGAATTTCGTGAGCGAGGCGAAGAATGGGCGCTCGCGGTGGACCGCGTAGAACGCCTCGGCCTGGTCCTGTCCCAGGCGCATCACGCGCGCCGCGGCGATCCGGAAGCCAGCCGCCTCGAGCTGAGCTACGATCTTACCGGCCTTCCCAGAGCCGAACGCGTCGGGCTTGATGATAGTCAGCGTACGATTACCAGCCATTGTCACGATCCTAAGAGTTTGCGAACGATGTCGGCGCGCGTGAGTGACCCGACCAGGCGCCCCTCCCGCACGACCGGTACACGCTCGACGTCCTTGTTGGCCATCAGAGAAGCGACTTCGGCGAGCGGTTGCTCTGGTGATACACACAGCACCTGCCGCGTCATCACTTCGCGCACCGTACGCCGGCTCTGCTCGAGCGCACTGGTGGGACGGGACGACGCGCTGCCGAAGACCGCGCTGTTGCTCAGCATGTCGCGCATCAGTTCGCGCTCGCCGAGTATTCCAATCAACATGCCCTTCCCGTCCACCACTGGAAGCGCCCCGATACGCGCGCGCACCATCTCCCGGGCCGCTTCGCGTAACGGAGTCTCCGGGCGCGTGGTGCGCGGGCGCTCGGTCATGATCTCTCGCACCGTGAGCTGAGGCGCGAGCTCCGCCTCTCTCCAATCGGAGAGCGCGGCGAGCTCCTCGGGTGTTCGCGCGGAGAGTATTCGATCCACCGCATCCTGCGTCGAGAGCAGGCGCGCGAAGGCGCCGAGGGTCTGCAGGTAGAGTGCTGCCAGTCGAGGTGGCGCGAGAATCAGGAGGACGATGCGCGCCTCCTGCGCTTCGGCCTCGCCCACCTCACGAGCGATTGGCGCTGGTGCCACGCCGATCGCCACCGACAATTCATCCACGGCGTCCGTACGATAGTGCGTGAGGAATGCACGGTCCCCCAGTACCACGATGTCCTCTCCACGCTCCTCTTCCACTCGCAGCTTGAGCTTCTCGGGGTCGGCCACAGCGCCTGTTGCTGCGAGCCGCTCCACGAGTACCCATGCCGCGGCAGTCAGTGGGAGCTGGTCGAGCGGCAGAACAACCCGCTCGGCGGAGACGACGTCGGAGAGTCTCACATTCTCTCGCGCAGCAGCCGCACGAACTCCGCTGGTCGCTCGGCGACACTGATGCCGGCTGCCTGGAAGGCCTCGATCTTCTC
>DATCXG010000346.1:0-4369 GCA_036565945.1 Gemmatimonadaceae bacterium | reverse complement strand
AGCACCGAGGGCATCACGCCCGTGGCAGCACGCACCTGCCGCGCGAAGAGGCGCGGCGAATCGTAGCCCAGCTTCCTGGATATATCGTCCAGCAAACAACCTGGGTCCTGCATGTAGTAAATGGCGCGCGCAATACGCGCGCCGAGCAAGAGCATTCGTGCCGACGCGAGATCGTGAGTCTCGAGCCAGCGGTCCAGATTCCGTCGCGTCATCCCGGCGGCCATCGCCAGGTCGCCCACACTGCGAAAAGCGTGTGGCGCGTTGAAGAGCTGCTTCATCGTGCCGCGCAGGAGAGCCGGTGCGTCATCGAAGCGGGGAGCGATGGCTCGAAGCAGCGTATCGCTCAGACCGTACGCCGGTACCGACTCGAGCAGCTGAACGAGTCGCCTCGGTTCGTCGTCGAACCCCCGCAACACCACGTTGGTCACGCCATGGCGGGCGAGTACGAGAGTGGACTGCAGCGCCTCGGGCGTCAGTGCCACCAGGTAGAGTACGACGGGGACCGAAGGGTAGCGTCCCAGGAGTTCCCTGATCTCGTCGAGTTGCGGCCGGCCATCGATGTGTGGATCGACCACAGCGATGTCGATAGGCCGCGTCCGCATTGCGGTCGCGAGGTCGTCCCAGCTCTCCGCGTTGATTAAAACATGCTCATTTAAGAGCGCTGAGCGGAGATGACTGCGAAGGGATGGGGAGAGATGTGCGGCGACGTCCACGGTTGGTGCATCTTTGTCCTAAAATTGCACACTGGTGTCCTAAAATGTGCATTTACGATAAGACGCGCCACCGTAGCTTGCGTGACAGAAGTTACCCCCCACAACAATCCCCCCTGCACGAAGAGGTAACTATGTTCCGCCGCCACATTGCAATTCTGGCCCTTGCCTTCGCTACCTTCGCTCTCGCTGCCTGCACCTCCCCGACTGCGCCTACGTCGGACGTGTGTATAGTTACCGCCGGAAGCGGCACCTGCTGAAGCCGCCCCGCGCTTCTCATTCTCAGTGGGTCACGAGTTGCCGCTCGTGACCCACTGTTGCATCAACCCCCAACCTCTGCGAGAGCACGCATCTCTCGTATCGCGCTAGCAACCTCGGTGACGGCAGGCGGTAGATCCGCGCCCTTCTTCTCGGGGGCAACGAGGCTCTTGCCCGATTCGAGCGACTCCAAACCCTGCTCCGCCTTGATTACCAGCTGATTCACATTATGTGCGCTCGCTATCGTCAACGCTCGCTCGAAGGATATCCGCGCGTCATCAACGCGATCGAACATCTGATATCCGAGGGCGAGATGATAATGGTACTGGGCCGAGAGAGTCGCTGGTAAATCCGCGTCGCTCAATTCGCGGCGGTATTGCTCGAACGCAGGCTCTACTCTGTCCACCGCTGCCATTTCTAACAAGTTGATGGTAGCCACCCAGCGCGTGTACTGCTCCTGTGCCGTTGCGGCCAACACCAAGTTGGCGTCTCTCGCTGCGCTGTACAACCCAAGTTCCCAAAACAAACCGCCGATATCGACGAGAACACGGTCACGGGAAGCCTGGTCGCGCATACCGCCTAGTGCAGCATACGCCATGGTGATGGCTGAATTGAGCTGTCCGCGGTGATACGCGACGATCGCACGATCATGTAGTGCTATCGACCGGACTTCGATCAACTCCGGCTCCTCTGCCCTCTCGATCGTATCGTCGAGTATCTCCTCCGCCAACGGAAGATTACCACGATCCGTGGCCAGGTTCGCCTCCGCTACGCGCGCTCGCAACACACCCATCACATCCCCGATTCCTTCTGCCACGAGCCCCGCTACCGCGTACGCCCCAACCGCATCTTCCCATCTCGCGAGCACACGCAGACACGCGCCGAGCGCCATGTGGGCCGAGATGACGAGGTCGGGATCTGACGCGGCATCAGCGTGGCTGATGACAGTGCCATAGACGTCGGCAGCCAGCGACCACTTCGCCTCGAATTGCAAGGCGCGCGCGTAGGCCATCAACCGCGGCGCAACCGCCGCAGGGCCCGTGCACGACTTCGACGACATCGCATCGAGGATGCTGAGCAGCAGCGCCCTGATGGGAGTGCCGGGAGAAATTTCCTCCACACGCCTGCGTACCAGGCGAACCCCCCACGAGTCGCCCTGGCCGTCGCGTGTTGTATCCAGCACCCACGCGTCGAAGTAGCGTAGCGTCAGCAGTCCAGCGCTGGTCGCGCGCCATTCGGGCGTGTCCTCGCTCTGCTCTTGTGCCAACGCCTCGAAAAACACGAAGTGCGGCAACCTGATTTCCGGATGCCCCATCCTACCTCCACTGTCAGTCCATCGAAACTCAACAGCGCAAGTTGCGCCTGCCCCTCCGAGCCATCAAGCACACTTTTAGGACAACGATGCCACGTTTTAGGACAAAGTTCACTTCTACTCAGCCTCAGCAATATCAATCGCCAACCGGACGTTTGCCGCTCTGTACTCGACCGCGCGGCGGCGCACCGCTCGCGACGTAACGCGTCCGCGTTTTCTCCATCTGGTCCAGCGTCCTCTCGAGCTCGTTGCCGTATACCTGTACCCGCGGAAGACGATAGCGGTCGAACAACGGGTCGAATGGACTGCGCGCGGGACCGCCCGACACCATTAGTACGGCATCGTACTTGTACTCTATATCGCGACCGCTCCTCGGATCCCGCCAGGCTCCCTCGCGAGCGAGCGCGCGATTCTTCGGCCACATCCCGAGCGGTAACGCGAAGGTGCGCACACGATATCCGGCCACCGCCGAATCGATCGCGAGATTTCCGCGCGCGATCTGCTGACGCACCACGCTGTCGGGATAGTTCGCCAGGTTGGCGTGCCAGAGTGTGTGGTTGCACAGCTCGAAGCCCTGTTCCGCGAGGAACCGCACCTTCTTCATGCGCCACTCGGTCTTCTGACCCTCGATCTCCTTGTCGCCGAAAAACGAGCGGCCCGCGGCCGCGCCGGGAAGCATGCAGAAGGTGGCCTTCTTCCCCCAGTCGGGATGCCGAGCGTGGAAGGCGAGCCAGATTCCCACGACGCTGTTGGGGTCGATCTCCAGACGCCCGTCATGCTCGACGTAGCTGAACTGCGATGGTGACGCGTCGTCGAATGTGAACACCACCGGCGACTGGCCCGCCGGAAGATCTATCTTCCCGTCCACCAGTTCGGAAACGGTGATGGGACGATACCCTCTCTCGTAGAGAAGCCGCAGCTGCGCACGGAACCGGTCGCGCTCAACCATCCAGCGACCATCGCGATCGCCGATGAGATGATACTCGAGTATGGGAATCCGACCCAGCTCGTTGACCTCGCGCACCGCCCCTCGCACCGCATGCGCGCTGTCACTTTCGACGGACGCCAGTCGTACTGTTGGAGTGAGCGGTGTGTTGGAGGCCGAGCTGTCGGACCGAACGGCACGCCCGTCGGTCGCGTGCGATGCGACGGCGGTGCCCTGTGAGGAGCGAATGGAACTCGCGGCCCTGGCGGGGACGCGAATGCTCGCACCCTCCCCAGGATTGCCGCACGCGGACGCCACTACTAGTAGGGCGAAAAACGCGCACTGTGCGCGAAACATTATGGAACCGGGAAGGGGGGCGGACGGTACCGAGGAGCTCGGAATGCAGAATTCTAATGCTGGTCAGCGCGAAGTCCTAGCTACGCGCTGGTTGCTTACCTTATTGAGATGACCAAGCCCATCCGCAGGCAACAGCGACGCGCCGCCGCGAGGACGCGAGCCCCGAAAGGGGCACTCGAGCGCCGCTTCCGCGCCTGGTTTGCCTGGTCCCGACGCTGGCGGCCCCTCATCCTGGTGGCGGCTGTAGCCGTGGTTTTCGCCACTTTCGGCGGTTGGCTGGCCACTTGCGGCTTCGGCGGCTGCCCCACCGCCGCGGACATCCGGCGCTTCCGCCCCGCCGAAGGGAGCCGGGTGCTCGACCGCTCCGGGCAGCTGCTGGGCCGGCTCAGCTACGTACAGCGGGTCAACGTTCCGCTCGCGAAGGTGCCGCTCATGGTGCGGCGTGCCTTCATCGCCACCGAGGACAGGCGCTTCTACAGCCACCACGGAATCGATTGGCGGGGCGTCGGGCGCGCTACCGCGCACAACGTCCGCTCGCTAGGCGTTCGCGAAGGCTTCAGTACGATCACCATGCAGGTGGCGCGGAATGGCTTCACCGCGCTCCTCCCACCCCGGCGCACGCTCCGCCGCAAGCTCATCGAGATCCGGCTCGCCCGGCTCATCGAGCGGAATCTCACCAAGGATCAGATCCTGGAGCTCTACCTCAACGTCATCTACCTGGGCAACGGCACCTACGGCGTCGAAGCGGCGAGCCGTGACCTCTTCGGCAAGAGCGTTTCGGAGCTCACTCTGGCGGAGGGCGCGATG
>DATCXG010000334.1:0-8405 GCA_036565945.1 Gemmatimonadaceae bacterium | reverse complement strand
CCGCCTATGATGGCGAGTCCAACCGGCACTGCGGCCACCGGAGCGAAGAACCCCAGCGCTAGCAAAGTGCCGGTGCCCAGAGCGCCGGTTCCCATGATCGCGCCGCCCGACGCCACACGATGCAGACGAACATTGGCCAGGTTGGCCTCGAGACGCACGAGCACTCGACCCTGGTCCACCGGCACCACCGTGGCGCCAACTTCCTCGGCGCGTGAGAGATGGTAACCGAAGCCGCCGAGGTTCAGCCCGCGCTTGATGTCGGTGATGAAGCCGGAGCGCGGTTCCCACAGCATGCGGTCGGTGAAGCGGCGCTTCACCTGAAGGCTCTCCTCGCGCTGCAGCCAGGCATCGAGCAGCCGGAAGGCCGACTCTGGAGTGGAGCGTATGGTGCGACTGGCGTGGACGTGGGCCGCGCCGAAGAGGCGAGCCATCCCGCCGCCTTCATCGGGTACGAGGCTGCGGCTCCGCTCCTCGGCCAGCGCCTGGCGGAGGTGCTGCGGCGAGAGTCCCACCTCGCGCCCAACCTCCAGGAGCTGTTCCTCCGTCAGCATCGCGTCGCCAGGATCGGCGTCGACCGATTGCAACTGCGCCGCACGGGCGAGCACCCGCTCCAGTGCGGAGCGATCCAGCCGTTCCTGCCGCACGGGCACGGCTGGAGCCGCGGATGGTGTGGGAAGGCCGGAGGAGCTGCCTGGGTCCGCCATGGTCACTCAGATGCCGCCGAACACAATCTCGAGCTGGCGCTGCATACCGTAGAGCATAGCCTGCGGGAGCGGGAAGACGCGTGCCATCGTGGCCTCCTCGGTACCAGCTCTGAAGGAGACGTTCGCCGAGCGCAGGTAGTATGCCTCGTAGCCCTTCACCAGCTCGGGCGCGATCTTTTGGAGCACGATGACTCCGCCTCGTACCGCTGCTGGGCTGGCATAGCGTGCAGCGGTCCCATCGCGCTTCTCGGTGGGAGTCGTGTTGTCCGCTATCACCTGGTTGGCCAGAGTGCCCACTACCTCGTGAGTGAAGACGTAGATGGCGTCCATCGCATCCTCGGCCCGCTCCGGATACGTCACGGCCACCAGGTTCGACTGCGGGCTGTTCGTGATCGTACGCCCCTCACCATCGAGAGGAAGCGAGACGAGCATCTCGCCCTCGTTCTGGCGCGTGTTGTTCAGATACGCGTGGAACTTGGGGAGATAGACCTTCTTCCAGAGCGAGTCGAGCGCCACCATCGCGGGGCTTCGTTCCCGTTGCTGCTGGTTCCAGTAGCTCTGGAAGAACTTCGTGTTCTCGTCGCTGAGTCCATTCGTGAAGGTGCGGAGCCACGCGCGATCGGCAGCCGACGGGAACGACGCCCCGACGATCGCGATCACTTGCTGAACCTGAGGATCCTGCGTCGTCGTCGGCTTCCCATCGGACTTCAGGTAGGTGTCGATCGCGCTGAGCATCTCGTCCCATGAGTCGAAGTACAGTGGGAGGAATTGCCCGCCGATGAGATCAGGATTGGACGAGAGTCCTTCGCGCAACTGCGTGCGGTAGCGATCGAGCTCGGTGAAGACGTTCGCGCGGTTCTTGAGCGCGGTTAGCTGGTCGACGTAGCCGCGCTTGAAGTACGGCACCAACGTGGTGTCTGCCTGGAGCAGTGCGTAGCCGTGCAACCAGAGGTCGAGGTGGTAGCGGGTGCTTATGGGCCAGTCCTTCACTTGCCGCGCTGGTTGCTGATCGGCCCGCGCGGGAGCACCGCCGCCCATTCCAGCACAACCGGCTAGCAGCACGCCGAGCGCAGCCACGCAGATCGCGCGCGCCCTCACGAGAGCGCCTCGATCACCAGGGCGATCCCCTGGCCGCCACCTATGCAGGCGGAGCCCAGGCCGAATCGTTTACCACTCGCGCGGAGAGCGTGGATCAGGTGTGCAGAGATCCGCGCGCCCGACGCGGCCAGCGGGTGGCTCAGCGCTATCGCGCCGCCGTGCACGTTGAACTTCTCCCGGGGGATCCTCAGCTCGCGCTCCACCGCACAGACCTGCGGCGCGAATGCCTCGTTCACCTCGATGAGGTCCATGTCGTCGAGCGACATCCCGGCCTTGCGCAACGCGATCTTCGCTGCGGGCACTGGCCCCATCCCCATGATGGTGGGGTCCACACCCGCAACGCCCCACGATACCAACCGCGCCAGCGGCTTCACGCCCTTCCTGGCTGCGTAGTCATCGCTCGAGATGACGAACGCGCCCGCGCCGTCACCGATACCCGAGGCATTCCCTGCGGTCACCACGCCATCGGCCTTGAACACGGGACGCAGCTTGCCCAACACTTCCAGCGTCGTGCCGGGCCGCATGTGCTCGTCGCGCCCGACATCCTCCAGCTGTCGCGTCTTGGGATTCTTTACCGGAACGGCGACAATCTCGGCGTCGAAGACTCCGGCATCCCACGCTGCCTTGGCGGTCTGCTGCGAGCGGAGCGCGTACTCGTCGGAGCACGCGCGGTCGATGTGGTACTGCTCGGCGATCTTCTCCGCGGTCTCCGCCATCGCCAGCCCTGCCACGGGATCCTTCAACCCTTCCCAGAGCGAATCCTCCAGCGGAGGCATCTTACCGAGCGAAAGGCCCCAGCGCAGCCCGCGCGCTATATGCGGTGCCTGCGACATCGACTCGCCGCCGCCCACGAGGCAGACCTCGGCCTCGCCCAACAATATCTCCTCGGCGCCATTCACGATCGCCTGGAAACCCGAGCCGCAGAGCCGGTTGACCGTGAGCCCCGGCGTCTCGATTGGACAACCGGACCTCAACGCCACGTGCCGCGCGAAGTAGATGGTGTCCGACGTCGTCTGCATGACGTTGCCGAAGATGGACTGCTGTATCTCGGCTGGTTCCACCCCGGCCCGCTCCATGGCTGCCCTGGCGGCGACCACGGTGAGGTCGATGGCGCTGAGATCCCTGAACGCCCCGCCGAAGGTGCCGAACGGCGTGCGGACGCCCGAGAGGAATACGATATCGCGAGACGCACCCTGAGTTTTCACGAAGGTATCCTATCGATGGGAGGATATGAACGGAAGATGAACTTCAGGAACGCCTGTTGGGAATGGGCGTTCGCACGTACTAGGCCGCACGTACCCTTGCTGCGATCCAGTCGCCCACTTCCCTCGTTCCCAGTTGGCCGCCGATGTCTGCCGTGCCTATTCCCTTGGCGATCGCCTCGCGCACCGCGCCGTCCACTGCCGTCGAGGCGTCGTTGAACCCCAGGTCGGCCAGCATCATCGCGAGAGTGAGGATCGCGGCCATGGGATTTGCCACGTTCTTGCCGGCCAGCGGCGGGGCGCTCCCGTGGACTGGTTCGTACATCGTCACCACGCCAGGGTTCCGGTTGGCGCTCGGCGCGAGCCCCAGTCCGCCCACGAGTACCGAGGCCAGGTCGGACAGGATGTCGCCGAAGAGGTTCCCCGTGACTATCACCTGGAATGCTTCGGGGGTGCGAACCAGGTCCATCGCCATGGCGTCCACGTAGCGAGTGTCGCGCTGGATCCCCGCAAACTCCCGGCCGACCTCGTCGAACACGTGCCGCCAGAGCTGGTGCGCGGCGATCGCGTTGGCCTTGTCGGCCATCGTGACGCGGGTCTTGCCATGCGCGGCGGCCCACTCGAAGGCATAGCGGATGATGCGCTCGACTCCCTTGCGGGTATTCAGCTCCTCCGCGATCGCGATCTCATCGGGCGTGCCCTGCTTGAAACGTCCGCCCACGGCCACGTAGAGTCCCTCGGTGTTCTCGCGAAAGATGGTGAGGTCCAGGTCGCGCGGCGTCTTTCCCTTGAGCGGGGTGAGCCGAGCATCGACGAGACGCGCGGGCCGCTCGTTGACGTAGAGGTCGAGCTGGAATCGCATCCCGAGCAGGATGTCGCGGGCGTGCTCGTTGCCAGGGACGCGCGGGTCGCCCAGCGCGCCCACGAGGATGGCGTCGAAGTCACGGCCCAGCCGCTGCATCTCACCGGGGGGGAGTGTCTCGCCAGTGCTCAGGTAGTGGTCGGCGCCGTAGGGGAGCATCTCCACCCGGATGCCGGGGTGGAACGCGGACTCTACCGCGTCGAGAACTCCCAGCGCCTCGCGCACCACCTCCGGTCCGATCCCATCTCCTGGTATCACGGCGAGTGTGGGGCTCATCTGGCTCCTGATTAATAATGATGCGTGCCCGCCGTGCGGCTTCGTGGCGCGGCGGAGGTCTGCGAGTCGAGTGTGGCGGGGCGTGGGGGAGGACCGGGAGCGAACCGCGTGCGCGCCGAGTCAGGTCTGCTCTGCGAGGCGCTGTCGGCCGTACTGTCCGCGACGGGGCTGCTGGGCGCGGTGGAGCCCGGGTGCGAGAGTGTGTAGATGTAGGCCGCTGTGAGCTCGATCTCGCGCGCCGAGAGCATCCCCGAGTAGGCTGGCATGGCCACGGAGGTGGTGGACGGAATCGAGACGCCGTGAGCGATGGTGTTGCCGATCCAGGCCAGCGATCCGTCGCCCGAGAGCCACGCGTTGTCGGCCAGGGCTGACGCGAGCCGCGGTGTGCCCTGCCCGCGCTCACCGTGGCAGGTGAAGCAGCGTCCCTTCCCATGAAAGATCGCGTGACCGGCGGCGCTGTCGGCTACCAGGACTACACTGGTCGCGGCAGACTGCGTCCTGTACGCTGCAGCCGCTGCTGCCGCGGCGCTGTCGGCGAAACCCGGTGCCCCACCATCCACGCTATCGCCGACGTCGGTGTCGCGCATCGGCATGATCGCGGCTGTGTCTACGGGCACTGCGCCGACGCGCTTCGTCTCCTTGCCGCAGGCGGCCAGCACGAGGGCGAGGGCGAGAACCAGGGGAAGGGATACGGATGAGGGAGAGTGGAGACTGCCCCTCACGATGCGGCGACTCCCCGCCCGCACGTTATACAGAACTTCCAGTCTATCTCGAGCTCCGTGCCGCACGCGGGGCAGCGCTGGATGCTGAGGTTCTGGCCGCAGTGTGGGCAGAATGTGGAGGGCCGCCCTTCGGGCAGTCTGCCACCGCAGTAGCGGCAGGCCTCGTCGCCGACCGCCGTGGCTCCCCCATTGGCGTGCCGCGCCGCGGGCGCGGCCGAGGATACCGTTGCCGGCTGGGCTGTGGTCACGCGTGCGCCGCTCTCACTCCGCGCTACCGGTGGGGGAGGGGGCGGCACAGGGGTTGCCCGCGACTCGGCTGCTGGCTGGGTGGTCGACGTATCACTTGCCCCACCCATCTCCTGCCACCGCTTCTGCGCGTTGGGGCCGAGCGCCACGCGCGAGGCGGCGAAATCGCGGAAGATGGCCGTGTTGGGATTGGGTGAGGCCAGCTCGCTCCGCATCGCGTGGGTGAGCGCATCGTCAGCCATCAGATAGCCTCGCTCACCGGAGAGGAGCCGGCATAGCGCCACCTCGTAGTCCTGATTCGTCTCGATTCGCAGATCGGCGCGATGATGGCGATAGGGGATAAGGTTCTGGTAGAGCTCCGCCACCTCGAATGGATGCGTGAGGTACTGAGGGTGGGAGCCGCTCAGTACCTGCATGAGGCAGCGAAACATGCGATCGAGATCATCCATGGGTAGGTCCGCGAGAGGTGTTTGCCGGGGCACGCTCCTCGGTCAGGTGCGTGCAGCGCGCGCTCTCTAATTAGATGCGCACGCGTGGCACTCGCGCAAGGGCGCCGTCCCCGCGCCGTGCTGCGCTCTCTTTCCTACCCTTCCTACCCAGCCGGAGGTTCCTTCAGCTCGCGGCCTGAGTGGCCCGCTCGGGCTGTGACGCTGGCTGGTGCTCGGTGGACAGCTTCTGCTGCGCACTGGCGGTGAGACGTGCGCGCAGGATGTGGAAGAAGGCGGCAACGCCGTCGCGCCAGGTGATCTTCTTCCCCTCTTCGTACGTGCGGCCGTGGTAGCTGATTGGCACCTCGTACACGCGCGCGCCCATCTGGGCGAGCCGCGCCACCATCTCCGGCTCGATGCCGAATCGCTGGGTGGTGAGGTGCATGTTCCGGAACACCCGCATGGTGAACGCCTTGTAGCCCACTTCCATGTCGGTGAGGTTCAGATTCGTGAACATGTTCGACATGACCGTGAGCCCCATGTTCCCCAGACTGTGCCAGAAGTACAGCACGCGGTGCGCCCCTCCGCCCGCGAACCTCGAGCCCATCACCGCGTCGGCCGAACCATCCACGATCGGCGCGATCACCGTCAGGATGTCTACAGGGTCGTACTCCAGATCCGCATCCTGGATGACGACGATGTCGCCCGTGGCGTGCGTGCGGGCGGTCTGGATAGCCGCACCCTTCCCCCGGTTCACCTTGTGGCGGGCTATCACTATGGCGCCGCCCAGATCGCGGGCGCGCAGTGTGAGGCGGTCGAACGTCTGGTCGCTCGATGCGTCGTCCACGGCGACTATCTGCAGCGATAGTCCCAGGTTCGCGAGCCTCTCTCGCAACGCCAGGACCGCATCCAGGGTGCGGTCTATCGTGGCGATCTCGTTGTAGCAGGGAATGACGACGCTGAGTGTGGAGTACGACGAGCTCACTAGTGGGTCTCGAGGCTGTCCATGAGGTGGTCGGTGTCGTTTCTCACGTCGCCGCGCGTGCCGCCACCGACCCGAGAGACGATACGGCTCACTACGTCACGCTCGTTGACCTGCGCATCCTTGAACCCCCACCAGTAACCGATGGCCGTGCCTATGGCGAGCAGCAGCAGTGTCTTCCTCATTGCGTCGCACCTTGTGTGAGATCTTCTATGAGGGACTACCGGCCGCGTGGCCTGGTAACGCTCGGGACGGCTTGAATGCGGCCGCATCGGGGAGCGCATCGGGCGTCAGCGTCATTCGACCGTGCGAGCGTTCGGCAGCGAGCCACGCCTCGAAGCCCGATGGCACCGCACCGGGAGAGGAGTTCTGCTGCGCGGCAGCGCGCGTGGCCAGCTCATTGGCGTACTCGTTCTGCGGGTGACCATTGTGGCCGCGTACCCAGCGCCAGAAAATCTTCTGAGGGCGCGCGACGTCTACCAGCTCCTGCCAGAGGGCGAGATTCTCGATCGTTCCCGCCTTGCGGCGCCAGTCCCGGCGCATCCAATCGTGAACCCACGACGTCATGCCGTCAATGAGGTAGCGCGAATCGCTGGTGAACTGCACGAGGAATTGATCTCCCTTGGCCGATATCAGCCTCAGGCCCTCGATGGCCGAGCGCAACGCCATGCGGTTATTGGTGGTGGCCGGCTCGGAGAGCCAGTAGTCGCGGCGTACGAGCTCACCGGTACGCGGGTGTCGCAGTTCGATGAGCCCGCCAGCGCCGCCGGGGTTGTCGAGCGCACGCCCATTCCCCAGGCAAGACTCGTCGGCGTAGATGGCTATGAGTGTTGGCTGCTTGTTCATGGTGCAATTATAGCAGATGAAGGCCGGCGGTCAGCCTATGACCTGGATGTCGTCGAGATCGTCGAGGCGAAACGTCATGCCATCGCCTGTGGTAGGATGGGCGGTGTCGATTGATTCGTGGCCGTCGTGAATGCGCAGCCGCTGAGGCACCACTATGTACTCGGTGCCGCGGCGGTAGATGACTATCCGGCGGCGGTCGATTATCGCGCGCTCGAGCGCGTCGTACTGATGGTGGGTCAACTGCACGACGAGTCGCTCCTCTCAGCACACCAGCGTAGCGCCAGGTCGGTGAGGGTGGCGGCCGCGCGCTCGATCTCGGCCATCTCCACCCACTCCTCGGCTGCGTGAGCGAGGGCGATGTCGCCGGGTCCGTAGCAGATGGCGGGGATCCCGGCTTCGTTGAGCAGCGCGGCATCGGTCCAGGCGCTCATCCCCACCACGGTGGCCGCTTCCCGCCGATCTTCCAGGCAAGAGGCGAGCGCGCGCACGATGGGTGCGTCGATTGGTACGTCGCTCGGCCCCTGCGCCATGTCGAGTGTCACCTCGGCGTTGAAGCTCGGCCTGCGCCGCATTATCCGCTCGACAGCGGCGCGGACCTCGGCTAGCGCGTCTTCGGCGCTCTCGCCCGGGATCGTGCGACGCTCCAGGCGCAACGTGCACCGGTCCGGGTACGTCGACATCCCAGTGCCGCCTTCGATGAGTGAGGCGTGCAGCGAGGCATGCCCCAGGAGCGGGTGTGTGCGGCTCTTCAGTGGACCCTCCTGTAGTGAATCGAGCTCGGCCAGAAGCAGTCCCGCGTGTCGGATTGCATCCACCCCGATGTCGTGCCGGCTGCCGTGCGCGGCGCGCCCGTGAATCTCCACCGTGAGCCAGGCGAAGCCCAGGTGCGCGGGCGCTATGGCGAGTCGCGTGGGCTCGGTGACGATGGCGGCATCGGTGCGCAGCCCGCTCGCCACGAGCGCCTGCGTTCCCACGCTGTGGTATTCCTCGTCGGCAACTGCCGCGATCACCAGCTCGCCCGCGAGGCCGGCACTGGCGG
>DATCXG010000320.1:0-3217 GCA_036565945.1 Gemmatimonadaceae bacterium | reverse complement strand
TCGGAGATCCACCGTGGCGGCGACTGCCGTGGCCCGGCCCGTGAGACGGCCGTAGACATCCGGGCTCACCTCGTAGCAGGTGCCGCAGATGGCCGGCCCGAGATGAACGTGGAGCTCGCGCGCGGGGAAGCCCAGCCGCACCAGAGCCGCTATGCCTTCCTCGGTGATCCGCTCGGCGGTGCCGCGCCAGCCGGAGTGCAGAAGAGCCACAGCGCCGGAAGCGTGAGCCACGAAAACAGGGACACAGTCGGCCACGGTGATGGCGAGGGCGGTTCCGCCAGAAGGGGCAACGTGTCCGTCGGCGCCGTGCGAGCGCAGCCAACCCTCCCAACCTCCAACGTGGGTGATCACCCGATGGCCATGCACCTGGCTGGCGGTAGCGAAGCGATTGGCAATGGGGCGCAACTCGCCCACCAGCGCCTCCCAACGACCGATCACCTCGCCTACAGGATCAGCGCCTGCCGTGCCGAAGGTGCCCGCCTCCCGAGTGGTGGTGAAGCCCAGGACGCCCAGGGCTTCCAGCTCCGGCACATCCTCACGGGGTAGCGCCGGCACGCACGGCGCGGAGACGGGCGGCACGTTCACGCTCGCCGGCTGGGCACGCGCGTGACGTGAGCACCGAGTACGCGGAGCCGCTCATCGATGCGCTCGTACCCGCGCTCTATCTGACCCACATTGTTGATCGTGCTGGTTCCCTTGGCGCACAACGCGGCGAGCAGGATCGCCATCCCGGCACGAATGTCGGGAGATTCCACCACCGCGCCGTGCAGCTGTGAGGGCCCCGCGACCACCGCGCGATGCGGGTCGCACAGCACGATGCGGGCTCCCATGGCGATCAGCTTATCCACGAAGAACATCCGTGATTCGAACATCTTCTCGTGCATGAGAATCATCCCGCTGCACTGAGTAGCGGTCACGATGGCTATCGACATGAGGTCCGCCGGGAACGCTGGCCACGGCTGATCCTCGAGCTTCGGCACGTGCCCCCCCATATCGCTGCGGATCTCACGTGGCTGGTCGGCATCGACGATGAGCGTATCGCCCTCCGTGCGGCATTCAACACCGAGCCGTTGGAAGCCCATGAGGACCGCGCGAAGGTGCTCGATCCCGGCGTGCTCGATCCGGAGTGCCGAGTTGGTGACGGCCGCGAGCCCGATGAACGAACCCACTTCGATGTGATCCGTCCCGATGCTGTACGTCGCGGAGCCGAGCGTCCGGCCGCCTTCCACCGTCATGCAGTTGGTGCCGATCCCGTCGACGCGCGCCCCGAGCGCGACCAGAAAGCGAGCCAGGTCCTGCACGTGCGGCTCGCTCGCCGCGTTGCGGAGAATGGTGGTTCCCTGGGCAGCCGCGGCAGCCATCAGTGCGTTCTCGGTGGCGGTGACGCTCGGCTCATCCAGAAATACGTCGGCGCCGCGCAGTTTGCGCGCGCTGAGATGGAATCCCTCATTAACTGTCAGAGTGGCGCCGAGCTGCTCGAGCGCGAGGAAGTGCGTGTCGACGCGCCTGCGCCCTATCACGTCGCCACCGGGCGGCGGGAGCGTGACCTCACCGCAGCGCGCGAGGAGCGGCGCCGCCAATAGTATGGATGCCCGGATCCGCGCGCAGAGCTCCGGATCGAGCCGGGTCTGGGCAACCTCCCGGGCGTGCACTGAAAGAGTATTGCGAGCCGTCCACTCGATGCTCGCTCCCAGCGTGCGCACGAGCTCGACCAGAGTTTCCACGTCGCGAATCCGTGGCACATTCTCGAGCGTCACTGGATGCTCCGTCAGGAGCGTCGCGGCAATGATGGGAAGTGCGGCGTTCTTGTTGCCAGAGGGACGGATGGAACCGGAGAGGGTGTGGGAGCCTTCTACGATGAACTGCAGCGGGGGCATGTCTGCGAGGTCTGGAACGAGAAATGAAGTGCCGGGCGCGGAACGTTGGCGGGGAAGGGTCGAAGAATTGTCCGTCGCTCGGCTGAAAGTCAAGCGATTCGGAGTCCTCCGCTGCTTGACACTCGCCGGCTGGCCGGGTACGCTACCGCCCTCAACCCCTATCACGCATGCAATTACTCGTCGCCATAATAAATCACGTCGAGCAGGTTGACGACATCCTGGCCGGCTTCGTGGAGCTTGGCATAACCGGCGCGACCATCCTGAATAGCGAGGGGATGGGACACGTTCTGAGTCAGGACGTGCCTATCTTCGCCGGGCTGCGTTCGTTGACCGCGCGATCGCGTCCGAGCAATCAGACTGTGCTCAGTGTAGTCCAGGACGAGAAGGTGGATCCCGCGATCGCTCTCATCCACGAGGTATGCGGCAACCTGGAGTCGCCCGGTGCGGGGATCGTGTTCGCCATTCCTATATCACGCGTGGTCGGCCTGGCACCGGAACTGGACGGATGACGGGGACGGTATCGACCTTGCCTATCCTGGTCTGATCCATGCCAGTCATCTTGCCGCTGGGCGTATGCTTGCTTCAGGCTATGGTAACCGTGCCCGACACGCTCGAAATGCAACGTGCCGTCGGGGGCACGGGATGGCTCAGCGTGCTCACGGGCATCGCGATAGTACTCGTTGCACTTCTGCTGATCGCACTGCTGGTGGTCCTGCTGCCAGCCGCGCGCAGCGTGCGAAGAGCATCCGAAAGAGCCGAGGCATTGCTGGACCGGATGGCTGGCGATCTGCAGCCGATCATGCGGCACCTCACCAGCATTGCCGATAACGCCGACTACATTTCTACTGCAGTGCGCTCGGATGTGGGCAAGGTGAGCCAGACGGTGCGGCAGGCCGACGAGAGACTCAACGAGGCACTCGTGGCGTCGGAGCGGCGGGTGCGGGAGTTGGGGGCGCTACTGCGACTGGTGCAGGACGAGGTGGAGCACGCGGTTGTTTCCACAACGGCCATTGTTCGGGGCATGGGTGCGGGCGCTGCTGCGTTCCGCAACGAGACGGCCGAGTTTCTGGACTCAGACGTGCTACTGGATTCCGACGACGAGCTCGAGGAACCACCCGACGAGGCAGAAGCGGAGGAGATGGAATATGGGGACGACTGGGCAAGGCACGGAGGAGCCAGAGACGAGGAGCGCCCGCGCATCAGAAGGCGGCCGCGGCGCTGACGGCTCATATGGGCGCGAGGAGTACGATCTTCTCATCGCCATGGCGCTCGGCGCCGTCGCGGGCGCGGGCCTCACGCTCCTCCTGCGACGCGGCACACGCGGACGCCGCCCGGCCGCG
>DATCXG010000271.1:0-16966 GCA_036565945.1 Gemmatimonadaceae bacterium | reverse complement strand
GGGGGCTCCGCTGGAGCCCCCTGCGGTCTTCAGGACCTCACCACTTCGCCTATGACCTCCATCACGCGCGACTCTTCCAGCTTCACGGGGCGCGCTACGAAAACGCGGAGCACGCGGGCGGAGCGGTAGAGCTGGTGGGATAGCACCGGGAGGTTGATCGCACCCGGCCATCCCTCGGCGGTGAGACGCCGAACGTGGCCGTCGCGGCGCAGGACGGGCAGATCGAGACCGAGCATCTGCGGCTTGGTCGGGAAGTCGAGGAGCAGCTCGCCCGAATCGAGACCCAATTCCAGCGCCAGTGCATCTTCGGCCGCTCGCGCTCTCTCGCGATCGTTGGCGATCCAGTCGCCCGTGTCCTCGCTCAGATTTCCGGCGGGACATTCGAAGGCTCGCTTGTAGAGGCGGCGCTCACGCAGTGCAGCCAGCAGAGGCGGTGAGCCAGTGGAATCCAGGTGGTGCAGCAGACCTTCGTCGGTGAAGCTGGCCAGCGCGTGCGCATCGAGTGAGTTGGCGCGGAGCGCGTCGTCCACCAGACGCTTGTACATCGCTGTGGCGCTCCGCACGGCGTGGTGCCAGTACACGTTGCGGTACATCTGGTACTTGGCGAACAGCAGCGACTCCAGCGCCGACAATCCCTTCTCGAGCACCCCCACTGATGGCAGCCCTGACTGAGGATCGGCCACGATGGTGAGTGAGTTGATTAGCCGGTCAACGTCTATCTCGCCGTACGGGACGCCGCACATGAATGCGTCGCGTTTGAGATACTCTATCTTGTCGAGATCGAGCGACCCGGATATAAGCCCTTGCAACGGGCTCGCACTCCCGCCGCGAATCAGCGCGTATACCCGTTCCGGCGCGTTGGGCGCGATGGCCGAGCGCAGCTCCTCGGCTGGCAGCCCCTCGGTGATGAGCGGCCGCGCCACTTCTTCGTGGTGCAGCGCCCCGATCTCCTCCAGCGCATGCGAGTAGGGATAGTGCCCCACATCGTGCAGCAGTGCCGCCGAGCACACCACCTCTCGCTCACTCGGCTCTACGGCTTCCAGCTCTCCGCGCTCAGCCAGCAGTGCGAGCGTGCGTCTAGCCAGGTGATACGTGCCGAGCGCATGCTCGAAACGCGTGTGGGTAGCGCCCGGATATACCAGGTACGCCAGTCCTAGCTGCCGAACGTAGCGCAGCCTCTGAAACACGCCCGTGTCGACCAGCCGCAGCGTACGCTCGTCCACCCGGATGTTGTTCCAGAGCGGATCGCGAATGATGGTGCTGCTGGGAGTGGTGAGCAGGTGACGACGGGGTCGGGGTGAGATGAAGGAGAGGGATCAGGGAGCAGGGATCAGAAAGGGCCTTTGAGTCGAGATCTCGCCCCCGAGGTAGTTCCTGATCCCTGATCCCTGCTTCCTGATCCCTGCAGTTGAGGTCAGCTGTTACTTCGGTCCGGCCGAGCTCACTTCGGGCCGGGCGGAGGAGACGAACTGCTCGAAGTTCTTTTTGAACATCGCGGCGAGCTTCGCTGCTTGCGCGTCGTAGGCCGCTGGGTCGGACCAGGTATCGCGCGGATTCATCAGCTTGTCCGGCACACCGGCCACCGACTTGGGCACCGCCAGGCCGAAGACGGGATCGGTGAAGGTGGCGACTTCGTCCAGTCGGCCGGCGAGCGCCTCACGAACCATTGTCCTGGTGTAATCGAGCTTCATGCGCGAACCCACGCCATAGGGACCACCAGTCCAGCCGGTGTTCACCAACCAGACGTGCGAGGCGTACTTGCGCAGGCGCGCTCCGAGCAGCTTCGAGTACGTTGTCGGCGGCCATACCAGAAACACGTCGCCGAAGCACGCGCTGAACGTGGCCTGGGGCTCCGTCACACCGCGCTCGGTGCCAGCCACCTTTGCGGTGTAGCCCGAGAGGAAGTAGTACAAGGCCTGCTCGTGGCTGAGACGCGCGATCGGTGGCAGAACCCCAAACGCGTCGGCCGTGAGCAGGACGATGTTCTTGGGATGACCGCCTCGCCCGCCCGGCACGTGGTTGCGAATGTAGTGGAGTGGGTACGATGCACGGGTATTCTCCGTGAGTGCCTGACTCGCGAAATTGACTTTACGAGAGTTGGGGTCGAGCTCTACGTTCTCGAGCACGGTGCCGAACATCTGCGTGGTGCGATAGATGTCGGGCTCGCCAGCCTCGGAGAGGTTGATGACCTTGGCGTAGCATCCACCCTCGAAATTGAACACACCTTCGTCACTCCAGCCGTGCTCGTCGTCGCCAATGAGGCTCCTGTCGGGGTCGGCGGAGAGGGTGGTCTTGCCAGTTCCCGAGAGTCCGAAGAAGAGAGCGGTGTCACCGTCCGGTCCGATGTTGGCCGAGCAGTGCATCGACAGCACTCCCTGCTTGGGCAGCACGTAGTTCATCACCGTGAAGATCGACTTCTTCAGCTCGCCCGCGTAGCGGGTACCGCCGATGAGGATGAGCTTCCGGGCGAAGTTCAGAATGATGAACGTGCCGGTGCGCGTGCCGTGCTTGGCCGGATCGGCCTGGAATTCCGGCGCGTGCAGGACGCTGAACTGGGGCACGAAGGTGGGCAGATCACTCTGCTCGGGCCGGATGAACATGTTGCGCACGAAGAGCGACTGCCACGCATTGGGCGACACGAAGCGCACCGGCAGGCGGTACTTGGGGTCGGCGCCGGCCCAGAGATCCTGCACGAAGAGCTCGGACTGCCCGTTCAGGTATTCCTGCATGTCCGCCAGGAGGACGTCGAAGCGCTCGGGCTCGAAGGGCTGGTTGATCTTGCCCCACCATACATCCGCTTCGCTGCTCGGCTCCCTGACGAGGAACTTATCCTTGGGTGAGCGACCGGTATGCGGCGTCGTGACACCCACGAATGGTCCCATGTCGGCGAGCTGACCTTCGTCGCGGCGTATGGCTGCCTGGATGAGCTCTGGTGCGACGAGGTTCCAGTGCAGTTTCCCGCGCGGACCGAGCCCCTGCTGCTCCAGACCTGTTTTACCCTTCCGTTCCACCGCCTCGGCGCGCGGTGTCGATTGCGTGGCCATGACTATGTCGATCCTTGTTCGAGTCCAAAGCGTGGAGCGGTGGGCCGCTGGGCGCGAGTAGTGTGTCTTACCTCTCACTCGCGAATTGCGCGGCCTACCGCTCACCTCATTCCCTGCGCATCGGCGGCCGACGATCATGGCCGTACGACAATGCCAGTACGCCGCCCCCGCGGTTGTACGGGGGCGGCCATTGTGATGCCCTTACGGAGACTGGAATACGATCCTCCAGCCTCGATTGTCTTCAATCAAGTTGTGGGCGAAGTCGCCGTTGCTCAAGCCAGCGGCGCCGCGGCCCACAGATGCTCTTGCCTGCCAGGCTCAGGGAACAGCGGGCGAGGCCGGCGTGCTGCCATACTGTGGAAGTCAGCTGCTCCCGAGATCCCGACCTCTGGCACGGCGCGGAGTCTCATCGACTGCGCTACACGCGCGGCATTGCCGCTGACCCGCGCGACGTTGAGTCAGATGATAATTGGAATTGTATAGGGTGTCACGCGCCGGGGCGAGTGGAGAGGGCCGGGAAGTCCTCATCTCCGAGCCAGCCGAGCCAGCAGAACGAATACTCCGGACACGGCGATGATGGCCGGTCCTGAGGGTAGGTCGAAGGGCACCGAGAGCGAGAAGCCGATCGCCGCTGCCAGCAGGGCGGAGCTCACCGACCAGGCGAACATCCCTGTCATACTGCGCGAGAGCAGCATGCCGGTCACGGCCGGGAGCACGAGGAAGTTGAAGACGAGCATGACACCGGCGAACTGCATCGCGAATGCGATGACGAGGCCGAGTGTGAGGTAGAGCAGGAGATTCCAGAAGGTCACGTTGTAGCCCAGGGTGCGCGCTGTTTCCCGGTCGAACGAGACGAAGAGGAATTCCTTGAAGAAGATGATGTGCACGAGCAGCACTGGGATCGCCACCGCCAGCAGGACCATGGTGTCGGCGTGTGTGATGCCCAGGATGTTGCCCTGCAGGAAGATGTCGTGTGCCTCTCCCGATTTGGCCTTGGCTATCAGCAGGATGCCCGCTGCCGCCGCCACCGCGTAGACGACACCGATAGTGGCGTCGGCAGGGATCCTGGCCCGTGTGCCACTGAGGCCGAAGAACAGTGCTCCGGTGAGCGTGACGACGAGCGAGAGCGCCACGGGGTGGGTGGTGACCGTGGCCGCCATGCCCATCCCCGCCAGCCAGAGTCCGAGCGCGAGACCGGCCGATGAGAGCTCGGCGAGCGCGGCTCCCACGAACACGATGCGCCGGAGGACCACGTACACCCCCAGCGCAGAGCATGCGACGGCGATCACTAGTGCGCCGTAGAGCCCCTCGCGAAAGAGGAGGACAGCGTCAAGCATCGCTGACCTCCTCCGCCACGGTGGTGGAATGGCGCGCGAGCACCATACGGTGACCGGTGAAGGAGTGCACCTCCACCGGGATGCCATACATCGCGCTCAGGGTCTCCTCGGTCATGATCTCGTCCACGGGCCCCAGTCGGAACGCTCCTTCCAGCACGAGCGCGATGCGCTCCACGTAGTTGGCCACCTCGTTGAGCGCGTGGCTCACCATGAGGACGGTGAGTCCGTCCGTATCGTGCAGCTCGCGCACCAGAGCGAGGATCTGGGTGGTGGAGACGAGGTCCATGCCGTTGGTGGGCTCGTCGAGCACGAGGAGGTTCGGCTCCCCGACCAGGGCTCGGGCGATGAGCGCGCGCTGGCGCTGGCCACCCGAGAGAGCGGACAACGGCTCGTTCGCCAGGTTCGCTATCCCCACGTGCTCGAGCGCGTCGTGCGCGAACTCGTAGTCGCGCGCCGAGGGCCGACGGGCGAGGCCCACTCTGTCGTAGCGCCCCATGAGCACCACGTCCACCACCTTGAGTGGGAAGTTGTAATCCACGTGGTCGCGCTGCGGCACATAGCCGAATCGCAAGCCATCGGCACGTTGGATCGTGCCACTCATCGGCGCGAGTGATCCCAGGATGGCGCGCAGGATGGTGGTCTTCCCGGCGCCGTTGGGGCCCACGAGACCGAGAAAGTCGCCCTCGGGGAGATGGAAGGTGAGATCCGTGAGTACCGGGCGCCGCCCGTAACCCAGCGTCACTCGGTCGAACGAGATGAGGGTGGTCATGAAACCGCCTTCGCCACTTCCGCGATGTCGTGGCGCATCAGCGAGATGTAGTCGTCGATCCCCTTCACACCGCTCACCGATGGAGGAAGGACCAGTACCCGCGCGCCAGTATTCCGCGCGACGAAGTCAGCGACCTTCCGGTCGTAGAAGGGCTCCATGATTATCACCTTCGCACCCGTGCGCTTCATGGTCTGAATGAGCCCGGCAAGGTGTGCTGGTGAAGGCGGAACACCAGGCTTGGGCTCCATGAAGCCGACGATGTTCATGTGGGTGTATTCAGCGAAGTAGCGCCAGCTCGTGTGCCACGCCACCACGGGCTTCCCCTTGATCGCTGCGAGGTCGCCGGCCCAACCGCGCGCGGCTGCATCGAGGCGCGCCGAGAACGCCTTCTCGTTGCGCGAATACGTGGCGGCGCCTGCCGGGTCGAGCGCGGAGAACCTTGTGCTGAATAGATGTGCCATGCGCTTCGCGTTGTCGGGGTCGAGCCAGTAATGTGGATTCCCGCGCGGGTGCACATCGCCCTGACTACGGTCGACATTGCCCTGTGGTACGTCGAGCAGTGGGATGGCCGTGGAGACGTCCAGGTAGCCGCGTCCACCCATGCGGATGTTGGCGTTCCGCGCTCCGTTGAGCAGCAGCGGCATCCAGCCGATCTCGAGGTCGAGCCCAACGAACGCCCACACGTCGGCGTTGCGAAGCTTGAGCACGAAGCTCGGTTTGGCTTCCACGAAGTGCGGGTCCTGATATCCCTCGCCGATGTGGGAGGCGGTGATGCGGTTTCCGCCCACTGCCCTGGCGATGTCGTACAGATCGGTTGTACTGGTCACCACCTTCAACTGCGCGTGCGCCAACGCTGGCAACGACGCCAGAGCGAACAGCGACGCAAGGGCGATGGTGAGTGCTCTGCGGCTCATGATAGGTATCCTCCACGATCTCGTGACGCGTGATCGCATGGCTCAGAATGGATGGGGCTTGTGGGGGCCCAGTGCGAAGGTGGCCTGCAGCAGTATGCGGTTCGTATTGCGCGACGGGCCCAGATCGGGGAATCCGATGTCGGTGCCGTTCCCGCGCACGTGCTCGAACATCGCCGCCAACTTGGAGAACTCGCTGGGGAAGAATTCGAGGTACGCCGACTGCGCGTTCATCGCTCCAGTTCCGCCGTCGTCGTTGGCGGGCGCTCCCACGTTGTCGATGCGGCCGCCGAGGTACAGACGGCGTGTGAGCTGGTAGCGCGCGAAGACGTAGAATCCGGAACGTCCGCCGCGCGGCCCTACATAGCGCGCCGCAGAGTCGGTGAGGACACCTGACATGTCCGGACTGCGCTCGTTGATCTGATGCATCCACTCGGCCTGCAGAATGAACGACTTGTAGAGTCCCTGCTGGAGCGGCCGCCACCGATAGGTGAAATCGGCGCCGATCACGGACTGCCTGGCGGCAACGCCGAGCACGCCATCATCGACTCCGCCGCACGCATGCTCGAAGCTGCCGTTCCCGCAGACGACCGGCTGGGCCTTCTTCCCCGTGATTGCCGATGCGGAGAGCTCGATGTTAGAAGCCTCGGACATGTCCCAGTAATTGCGCAGCCGCGCGGAGTAGCCCAGCGCGGAGAGCTCCTTGTTCACAGGCTCCACGGTCTGGTACTCCGATTCACTCTCGCCGTAACGGTCGACCGCCGTGGCCTGAATTTCCTGGTAGAAGCCGAAGGGGGCGAAGATCCTGCTTACCGAGAGCCCGGTCCCAGTGAGCCCCTCGGCTCCGAAGAAGCTCTGGATGACCCAGGGATATTCGATTGTGTGCAGGTCGTGCCGGTGCGTGGTGTTCTGTTTGCCCACCGGCATGAGGAAGCGCCCGATGCGCGCCTCGTAGCCACCAGGGAGCGCGGTAGCGGTGAGGTACGCCTGCTCGATTGCTATCTTCTCGACGTCGTTGACCCCGAGGAAGATGTCGCCGCGAAAGTACGGGTCCACGGCTGCCTGGAGTGCAACCTCCACTTCGCGCACGCCGAAGCGACTGCCATCCTCCTGGGTGCTCCCCCTGGAGGTGAGATCGCTGACGATGTCGCCGACTGCGCTGACGTCTGGGAGGAGGCGCGGGTTCACGGGCCCTGAGCCACCGGTCTGTCGGGGGGCGCTTGGTGTCGCCTCAGCTGCCGGCTCGGCCTGCATCTGTTCGATCTCGCGCACGATGCGGATCGAGTCTGCTCGCGCGGCGGAATCCGCGCGGGCGGTGGAGTCGGCAGTGGTTACCGTATCGGTCTGTTGAGCCGGTGCGGCGCGGGCTGCCAGCAGCATGCAGGCCGCCAGCAATATGGAAATGCGCATGACTCTCCTGAGAATGGATGTTGTGCGTTTTGACTTCACCGCACCCAGGGTACTGGATGAGGGCTCGCGTGGCTGCGCCTTGCGCGATGCGCGATCATGGTGCGAAGTCGATGAAGAGGCGGACGGCGCATGGCCGGCCGGATCAGATTTTCTACGGATGACTTACAGGAGAGGCGGAGCGCGGGCGGGATCGGGGTCCCGGGATACGGCGACGAACGCCTGGTGGGGTGCGACCGGGCGGAGTGATTGCCGCACAACGGCGGGCCGCGCACCGGTGAATGGGCGTACCGGTAGCGGGCTCAGATGCCGCACGATACAGAAGGCGCAATCGGCGGGATGATGTCCCGGATGTGGCGCGCGGTCCGCCGCCTCGATGTGCGTGGGCACGTCGGTCGATGCGCGCGCCTCTGCGATCGGCGACAGCCCGATCGCCACCATCTGAGCGAAGAGGGCGGTCAGGGCTGCGATCCAGCACAACCATGAACGTTGATGGTGTATCAGGGACGGCGCGCGGCTCATCTCACGGCAGTCGGGTGCGAGTGCGTGTGGTCATCGTGGGCGGCCCCAGGTGCGCACCCAACCATCCATACGCTCAAGCGACCTCGGGTGCTGCATGCACCTCGTCACGATAGCCTCGCAGCCGGCAGAGCATCCGGGAGTCGGTGACGGTGGCGTCGTCTCCCTTGGGTGTCTCTATGATCTTGGGCACGGAGTGTAGTCGTTGATCGGTCATGATGCGCCGGAACGGGAGCTCGCCAAGGCTTCCCTCCGCGATCAGCTCGTGCCTGTCCTTGTGCGACGCGAATGGGTTCCTGGAGTCGTTGAGGTGCAGCACCCGAAGAGCATCGAAGCCGAGCACGTCGTCGAAGCGTGCCCAGACGCCATCATAGTCGTGAACCAGGTCATACCCCGCGGAGTAGATGTGGCACGTGTCGACGCACACCCCCACACGACCGCGCAGCGGTTCCGGAATGCGGGCGATGATCGCTGCCAACTCCTCGAAGGTGGAGCCGAGCACCGTTCCGGCTCCAGCGGTGGCCTCGAGACAGAGGACCGTGCTACTCGGAACGCGCTCCAGGCATTCGGCGATGGCGTCGGCGTTGCGCGCCACGCCACTCGCCCGGTCATCCATGTAGTTGCCTGGATGCGAGACTAAGTAAGTGAGTCGCAGCGCCTCGCACCGTGTCAGCTCTGCCGTGAACGAGTCCATGGATCGACTACGTAGCACTGGGTCCGGGCTCGCGAGGTTGATCAGGTACGAGTCGTGTGAGACGGTGACCGACGCCGAGGTTTCCCCGAGCGCGGCGGCGAACGCTGCCGGCTCATCGTCCGCGAGCGGTCGCTCGGCCCATCGGTTAGGCTGCTTCGTGAACAGCTGCAGCGCGGTTGCCGCTATCGCGCTGGCGCGGGGCGGGGCAGTTCGGATGCCACCTGCCGTCGAGACGTGGGCGCCGAGCAGGTCGGTCATGGCGCGGTTCCCAGGTAGTCGAGCGGGTCTACCGCATGGCCGGCCGGTCGCAGCTCGAAGTGCAGGTGAGGTCCCAGGTCGGGGTCGGATGAGCCTACGTAGCCGATCACCTCTCCCTTGCTCACGACCGATCCCTTCTCCGTGGCCAGCCTGCTGAGCGAGCCGTACACCGAGTAGTCGCCTCCGATGTGTTGCACGATCACTGTGAGTCCGTAGGTGCCAAATGGTTCAGCGACGAGAACCTTGCCGCTGGCCACCGATCGCACGGGCGTACCGGTGGTTGCCTTGATGCCTATGCCGTTCCAGCGGACGGTGGTGTTGTTCGGGTTCACCACGCGACCGAAGCTGTAGATTAACGAGCCGGTCACTGGCCAGGCCAGCCGCGCGCCCGCGAAGGCGCTGCGCGCCCTGGCTGCGGGCGGAGTCGCACGCTCGGCACGCTTGCGCGCCTCCTCCAGCGAGGCGATCACACTGGTGAGGCGCTTCTCATCGTTCCCGATCTGGCGGATCCTCTGAGCGGTCTGGCGCTCACTCCGCTTTGCTCGCGCCAGACTGCGCCCCTGCTGGCTCTGGAGGTTGCGCAGCCGCTGTTCCTCATCCGCCTTCTCCTGCAGGTTGAGCTGAATGTCCTGCTGGAAGCGCACCAGGTTCCCTCGCTGCCTGTTGATCTGGTTCCGCAGGTCTTCCACACGCCCCACCAACGCGCGGTCGCGCAGCGCGAGGAGGTGCAGGTATTTGTAGCGGGCGACGAGGTCTCCGAAGCTCTTGGCGGAGAGGAGAACCTCGGCCGAGTAGAGAGGCCCTCGCTTGTAGATGTCCACCAGGCGCTGGCGCAGGGCTACACGCTTGAAGGTGAGCTCGTCCTGCGCATGAATCAGATCGGCGGTGGTGGATGCCACCTCTGTGGAGATCGTCTCCAGTTGACTGTCGAGCGCGCGGACGACGCGCGCGGTCATCTCGGCCTCGCGGTTCAGGTTGTCCACTTCCTCGGAGAGGTCATGCACAGTGTTCTGAAGGCTGGCCCTGCGCCGCTCCAACTCCGTGCGCTCCTTGCGCAGCTTGTCGAGCTGCTGCCGCTCGGCGCGCAGCCGCGACTCCGAGCTCTCGCTGGTGCGCTGCTGGGCAGGGGCGGAGACGGGGGAGAACAGCAGGAGGAGAAGGAGAGGGACAAGGAGAGGGATCAGGAAGCAGGGATCAGGGATCAGGAAGTGCCTCGGAGTAGAGATCTCGACCCTGGGAGCCCTTTCTGATCCCTGATTCCTGCTTCCTGATCCCTCCGTGGTTCCCCTGATCCCTGCTTCCTGATCCCTCTGTAGTTCCCCCGCACCCCGTCGTCCCCTATACATGTCTCAGATGCCTCCCCACAGACACCGCGCTGCCCAGGAGTCCGATGAGGCCACCGGCGGCGACGCCGAGGAGAGAGATACCGCCATCGAAGAAGGTGGTCTGGATGAGGTAGCGGTCGATGGCCGAGTTCGCGAGCCAGGCCAGGAGAAGGGCGAGCGCACCGCCCACGAGTCCCTTCAGGAAGCCGTCGATGAGAAATGGGCGACGCACGAAGCCGTCGGTGGCACCGACCAGACGCATGATCGAGATTTCCCGCGAGCGTGCCAGGACAGCCATGCGGATCGTGGAACCGATGATGATGATGGCGACTACCGCGAAAGCGGCTCCGAGCACGAGGCCGGTAGCGCCGGCCACGTTGCGGATGTTGTACAGCTTCTGCACCCATTCCTCGCCGTAGCGAACATCGTCCACGAAACGGTAGCTCTGTACCCGTTGCGCGACGGCCTGCACGGCGGCGGGGTCGCGGAATCCCGGCTTCAGCCGGATCTCGAGCGATCCGGGTAGAAAGTCGGCGTCGAAGACGTCCTTGAACTCTCCCAGCTCGAGGCGCGCGCGCTCCAGCGCCTGCTCCGGCGAGAGGATGTCGACTCGTGCGACCTCGGGGAACGCAGCGATGTCTCCCACGGCCGCCGACACGGCCTCCACGGGCGTGCCGTCGGCGACGAACGCCCGGATCTCCACGCGCTCCTCGATGTCCTGCAGCGCGCGGCTCACGTTGAGCGCCACCAGCCCGAACAGGCCGAAAGCGAACAGGCTGAAGGCTATGGTGATGATGCTCAGTGCACTGAGGAGCGGGGCGCGCCGCAGGCCGAGGGCTACTTCACGGATGGTGAGTCGCATTATTGGGCCGTGGGCGGAGTGGCTTCATCCGCGGATGAGTCGGTGGAGTCGTACACCAGCTGGCCGCGGTTTATCTCGATCACGCGATACGAGGAACGGCGCACGAGGTCGAGATTGTGCGTTGCCATGAGGACAGCGGTGCCGGTGGCGTTGATGTCGCGCAGGAGCTGGAACACACCGCGCGTGGCTCGTTCGTCGAGGTTGCCTGTTGGCTCGTCGGCGATGAGGACCATCGGGTCGTTCACCAGAGCCCGTGCGATCGCGACACGCTGCTGCTCGCCGCCCGAGAGCTCGCGCGGGTAGCTGGTCCCCTTCGATGCGAGGCCAACCTGGGTCAGCAGCCTGCTCACCCGGGCCGGTATGGCATCGCGCGGCGATCCGGTGACTTCCAGGGCGAACGCCACGTTCTCCTCGGCTGTGCGATCGTCGAGCAGGCGGAAGTCCTGAAAAACGATGCCCAGCCGCCGGCGGAGGAGTGGGATGTCGCGTCGCGCTATCTGCGTGGCTTCCAGGCCGCTGACGCGAACTTCGCCGGTAGTCGGCCGCTCCTCCATGAACACGAGCTTGAGGATGGTGGACTTCCCGGCGCCACTGGGTCCGGTGAGAAACGCGAACTCGCCCTTGGCAAGATGGAACGAGACGTCGTTGAGCGCGCGCCCTGTGCGCGGGTACTCCTTGATGACGTGCGAGAATCGAATCATGAGGCAATGAATCCGGCCGGCGGCGGGATGGCGGGAGCAGCGGGGCCGGTGGCCGCGAGCTTCGGACGATAGGTACAGCTGGGAGCGCGGAGTGTTCCCTGAAAATATGACGACCGACACGTGGGCCGGGTTTTCCCGGCCCGAGCGGCGATCGCCAGGATCAACGCCATCAGCGCAGGGCCTGAGTCATGTCATCGATCAGGTCATCGACGTTCTCCAATCCGACGCTCACGCGCACGAAGCCATCGGGTATCCCCACGGCGGCGCGCTCCTCGGACGACAGGTGAGCGTGGGAGGTCAGGCGGGGCTCTGAGACCAGGGTATCCACTCCGCCCAGGCTGGCCGCGTGGGCGACGATACGCAAGCGGGAGATGAAGCGTTCCGCCGCCGGTGCTCCGCCTTCGAGCTCGATTGCCATCATCCCACCAAAGCCGTCGAGTGTGGTCCGGGCTATTTCGTGGTCCGGGTGGCTGGGGAGCCCTGGATAGTGCACGCACGAGAACTCCGGTCGCTCCTCGCACCATTGAGCCAGGCGCAGGGCGTTCTCGTTCTGGCGTCGCACGCGGACGTCGAGGGTCTTGAGGCCGCGCTCGAGGAGCCAGCACGCGAAGGGATCGGGAGCCTGGCCCCAGACCATCATCTTCTGCCGGACCTCCTCCACGTATTGAGCAGTGCCGATCACCGCGCCGGCCAGGACATCGTGGTGCCCATTGAGGAACTTGGTGGCCGAGTGGATGACGACGTCGGCTCCGTGCTCGAGGGGCCGGAAGTTCACCGGCGAGGCGAATGTGGAATCGACCACCAGCGCGATCCCGGTCTCCTTGGTGAGGTAGCTGACCGGGCGGAGATCGAGGACCCGACATGACGGGTTGACCGGCGTCTCGACGAAGATCGCGCGGGTATGCTTGCGCATCCGCCTGCGCCACCCGCGGGGCTCGGTCGGATCGACCAGGGTCACTTCGATGCCCAGCGACCTGAATTCCTCGGTGAACAGCCGTTGCGTGCCGCCATATATCCATTTGCTGGCAAGCAGGTGGTCGCCGGGGCGGAGCAGGGCGAGCATGGCACACGCGGTGGCGCCCATCCCGCTGGCCAGAACGAGGGCGGCCTCCCCGCCCTCGAGCAGTGCTAGCCTGCGCTGAAGGGTCTCGGCGTTGGGGTTGTTGCCGTAGCGCGTGTAGCGCAGCCCCCCATTGGCTCCTGCTTCCTGAACGAAGTTGACCGACTGGTAGATGGGTTCGACCACCGGCTGGTCGGTCGTGTGCGCCGCGCGACCGCCATGCAGTGCGATGGTGGAGAAGCCCTGCCGCCGGCTTTTCGATGTCATGTGCGTTCCGTGGTGAGAATATTAGGCCAGCATGCCGCGGCGCGGTGTGTCGGTGTCGACCTTCACGACGCGCACGACCTCCGAGGGCGCCACGCCGGCGATGTCGCGCACCACTACGTCGCCTCGCGGCAGCGCATCGTCCAGATGCACGACGGCCAGCTCGTGGCGCCGAGGCCCGTATACCCACACCAGCTCTCCGTCCACCACCAGGCGGTGGGCGGCATCGTCGCTGCGCATCCAGACCACGGGGCCGCGCTCCTCGTCGCTCATCCTGGTGGCTATGAGCCGCACGACGCGCAGCGGTGGGTTGTAGTCTTTTCTCATGATGCCGCTCCGACTGCTACGTAGACCTCCTCGAATCGCATAGCGAGATGCCGCTGGCATAGTGCGTCGAGAGCTTTCTCTGCTTGCACGGTGTCGAGACCCATCTCGCGAGCGAGCTCCGTCGGCGCCGCGCGGCCCAGACGGCGCATGGCCTCCCAGGTGCGACGTTCGCTGTCGGCCACGTTCCCGATGATCACCACTGCTCCGTCTTCCGTCTGCGCCACGATCGCGAGTCGATGACGCTCCAGTACGGCCTGGATCGCATCCACGTGTGAATCGCTGACACCGCGGAAGAGGAAATATGCATTGCGCGGCGGTGCGGCTCCCGCCAGAGGCGAGCAGTAGCGGATCAGTAGCTTCGCCACTATCTCATCGGCACACGAGTAGTCGAGCAGACCCACATGCGAGAAGTCGATCACCGTGAGTGTCGGGTCGCCGAGCTCCGCGAGCTGTTTCTCGATGCCGTCACGCACGGCGGCTCCGGTGGGGCGGGTGACCAGATCGGAATACAGGTCGCAAACGGTGCGGCGAAGCACCGAGCTGAGATCAATATGGTTTATCACCGCTCGGCTATCCGCTCCGGAATCGTGATCTGCATCTGAGCCCCCGGGAACGCTGGAAGACTCTCTTCGAGTGGGACGTCATCGTCCCAACTGGGTACGATGGCGATCCTCGCGGTCCCGGAGCGCACCGACAATTTGCCGTCCCAGCGGCCGATGTATCTGCGGACCCCGGCGAGTCCCTGCCCGCGCCCCGGGTCGCGGAAGCGGCTCACGCCGCGGATTACGGCCTCCTCGAGCGCCATGCCGTCGTCCCAACGGTCGCTGGCACGGTGCCCGGGTGAGCTCTCCAACGATTGCCGGAATCCGACTCCGGCATCGCACACAGCGATCACCACGACACGGCGGCCCAGGCGCTTCTGCCAGCGATAGGTCTGCACGGCCACCCAGCCACCGCGCCCAGCGTGCTCCACGATGTTCTGACAGGCTTCACTAAGCGTCATCGCGAAACCCATGGTTGCCTTCGCGTCTATGTTCAGCTCCTTGGTGAGGATGCTCTGCGACTTCTGCTGGATGCGGCCCACCACCTCGTGTACGTCCTCGCTCTTGGCCACCGGGGTGATCTCGAGCAGCACGTCCGATTCACCGCTCGCGCGCGTCTGGTGCGGTGCGCCATGGAGCTCGAATACCTGGTCGGCATAGGTGAAGAATCCGGTACGTGACCAGTACGATCCCGTCTCCTCGGACTCGGGAGCGTACAGGGTGGGTCGCTCCGAGCGGGTCTGCGCCAGCGTCAGCAGGGCGGTGAGGCCGAAGGGAGATGCCCAGCGAGTATGGCGAGCGTCGAGCAGGACTTTCTCCTCCTGTGGCACCGGCGCCAACTGCTCGAGTACCGTCTCGAAGCTCCGGTCGTCGAGCGAAGGAGGAACGTTAATGACGGTGGTCATCGCGTGATGAGCTCTCCGCGCAGGTGCCGGGACAGCCCCGTGGCCCCCCGGTGCTCCACGTTGCGCCCGGCCGCCTGATGTGCCGCGCGTAACGCGTCCCTCAAACTATCACCGGCGAGCAGCCGGGAGAAATTGGTGGCGCCCCAGACATCGCCACACCCGGTGGGGTCACCATCGGACGGCGAAGCCGGTTGGGGCACCAACTCCGTGCGCACCGGTCCAGGTGCCGTGCCGAGAGGACTGGGCGCGGCGAGATCGGCCAGCCGGTCGAATCCAGGGGCCGCGAAGTAGACCACGCCGCGACTGGCGAGAGTCACCATCAGGCAGCGTACGCCGGCCTCCAGCGCGGTGGCCGCGAGCGCCATGGGCTCGGGAGCCATGGCGCTCGCTTCATCCTCGTTTACCTGCAGGAGGTCGAAGCAGCGGCACCAGTCCGCGGCGTTGGGCAGCGGTTGCAACACTCTCCAACCGCTCGGCTGCACCGCCATGACGAGCATGTGAAGATCGCAGTATATGGGGCCGCGAAAGTGCTGGCGCAGCAGGCGCGCCGTCTCGAGGTCGAGCTCCCAGCCGCTGATGAAATTCACATAGAGCGCGTCGAGCCCACCCAGCAGCGGCTTCAGCCCCAGCCAGCTCCAACCGGGCACTCCGCCGGAGAGCCGCTCCGCGCGCCGCTCCGTGCTCTCGTAGCGCAGCTCGACGCGGTTGTTGGGGTAGGGCACTTCGATGAGCGCGGCGTCGCTGGCCATGCGTGGGAGCGTGGCTGTGAACTCCCGCGCGCGGTCGATGAGGTCAGCCCCCACCTTGATGAGTGGGACTATCTCCCACTCATCCGTGAGCCCGGCGTCGAGAGCGCCCAGTGCGTACGCGATCCCGCCCCATTCCTCGACCGGTTCGCTGTGCGGCTCCCGGCCGTAGATGGTATCCCAGACGAAGGTGCCGATAACGCCAATCCGTCTGCGGCTCCCACTCATATCTCTCCCAACTTCTGTTGCTTGAACGTGGCAACCGCACCCACCATGCCAGCCGTCCCCGCCAGCTTTCCGGGAACAATGCGGCATGCCTCGACGGCCGGACGAAAGGCCCGGCGCTTCACCTCCGCTCGTAGCGGCACGAACAGGCGGTCTCCGGCGCGTGTCACGCCTCCGGTGATCACCACCACGTCGGGATTCAGGAGGTTGAGAAGGTTGGCCACTCCGGTGCCGAGGAATTTCGCCGTGTCGCGTACCACCTCGAGTGCCAGAGCATCGCCGTGGTTGGCGGCGTCGTAGACCGCGGCCGCGGTAAGCAGCTTGAGGTCATCGTCCACCATCCTGTGGAGCACCGAGACCTCGTCACGCTCGAGTGCTTCGCGGGCGCGCAACGCGATCGCTGGCCCGGAAGCGTAGGCCTCCAGGCAGCCGTAGTTTCCGCACCTGCAGTAGCGCCCCGTGGAGTCGATGGTGGTGTGCCCCACCTCGCCGGCCACGTCGGAGGATCCGTGGAAGAGTTTGCCGTCGAGGACGATTCCCCCACCGATACCTGTGCCGATAGTGAGACCCACGACGCTGTTGGCGCCCTGCGCCGCGCCGCGCCACCACTCGCCCAGCGTCGCGCAGTTGGCGTCGTTGTCCAGGGTAGTGGGTAGGCCGACGCGATCGGAGACGGCCTCGCGCAGTGCGAAATTGCGCCAGCCGAGATTGGGCGCCACGATGACCACCCCCTTCGCGCGGTCGAGCGGGCCGGGGGCGCCGATCCCGAGCCCTATGAAGTCCTCGTGCCGCGCCCCGTACTGCTCGCTCACTTCGGACATGACCTGCTCGACCATCGACACGATGCGTTCCACCACCGTCTCTGCGCCGCGTTCAGCGTCTGTGGTCTGGGTCCGCACGCCGAGCTCCCTGCTCCCATCCTCCGGCATCGCCCCGACAACGATGTTCGTGCCGCCGAGGTCTACGCCTACTATGTACCGGGTGCGAGGTGTGGTCATGGGGGGGGAACGGCAGGGTTCAGGGTTTTAACTACGGGGTTCAGGGGGCAGGGTTCAGGGTTCAGGAACTGC
>DATCXG010000267.1:0-21830 GCA_036565945.1 Gemmatimonadaceae bacterium | reverse complement strand
GAGCCGATGTCGGCGAGGACTGCCTCGAGCGCCGGCAGGTTGGCGTGTACGTCGGAGATGATCGCGTAGCGCATGGGAACTCTCAGGGTCAGCCGGTGGTGCGGACCGCTTCCGGCATCGCGTTGTTGGCAAAGAAACGGCGGCGCGCCCAGAGGGAGGCATAGACGAGACTGACCAGAGCCGGTACCTCGATGAGTGGCCCCACGACTGCGGCCAGTGCCTCGCCAGAGCCGATGCCGAAGGTCGCTATGGCTACCGCGATCGCAAGCTCGAAATTGTTGCCAGCCGCGGTGAACGACAGCGATGCGGTAGTCTCGTAGTCAAAGCCGAGTCGCATCGAGAGCCAGAAGGCGAAGCAGAACATCACCAGGAAGTAGACAGCCAGGGGCGCCGCGATGCGCAGTACATCCACCGGCAGCTCGAGCAGTCGGTGTCCCTGCATGGCGAACATCAGGACGATGGTGTACAGGAGCCCCAGGAGCGCGGTGGGGCCGAACCTCGGCATGAAGGTGCCATCGTACCAGGCCGCACCCTTCCGCGTGATGAGCACTTTTCGGGTGAGGTAGCCGGCGATGAGCGGTACGCCTAGGAAGATCGAGACACTCCGCGCGATCTCGCCCATGGTCACGTGGAGTACGGCGCTCTCCGCCCCGAACCAGCCGGGAACCACAGTGAGGAATATCCACCCGAGCACAGAGTAGGTGAGGATCTGAAAGATGGAGTTGAGTGCCACGAGCACCGCCGCCAGCTCGCCGGAGCCGCAGGCGAGCGAGTTCCAGATCAGCACCATCGCTATACAGCGGGCGAGTCCGATCAACACGAGCCCGTTCCTGTACTCGGGCAGGTCGGGCAGGAAGAGCCATGCGAGGCCGAGCATTACGAGCGGACCGACCACCCAGTTGAGCACGAGCGAGGTGCCGAGAAGCCTGGAGTTGCTGGTGTGGCGGCCGATGGTCTCGTAGCGGACCTTGGCTAGCACTGGATACATCATCCAGAGGAGCCCGATGGCGATGGGCACCGACACGCCCACGATCTGAAACCGGTCGAGCGCCGCACCCAGCCCCGGGTACACGCGGCCGAGTAGGATCCCCGCCGCCATGGCGGCGAAGATCCACAAGGGTAGGAAACGATCGACGGTCGAGAGGCGTCGGAGGACCGGCGTGTCGACGCCGAGCGGAATACTTGCGACGGTTGCAGAGTGAGCTGTCACGAGCGGAGCGGTCGTATCTGAATGTGGTAAGTCATGGCGGTGGTGGACGACACTATCAGGTGGATAGATGCCGGCCGGTCAGGCGCAGCACTCCGGGCCGCAGCAACTCCCCGCGGGAACTGCCACTATTTGTGGCTTCGTTGCGCGAACGAAGGCCGCCATGAACTTCCCATCGATGGCGTCGAGGTTCTCGGCGGCGTCGAGGTTGGCTTCGGCGAGGAACGCACGGGCATCTTCGCTCTTGTACACGCGCGTGGGCTCGATGCTCGGATTCTCGAAGCCAACGTCGGTGAGCAGCCGCGTGAACTCGCTCTCCTCCAGCGCGCCCGCCACGCAGCCAACCCAGAGCTCCATGCTGCGTCGCACATCCGCCGGCACCTCACCCTTCACCACCACGTCGCTCACCGCGAAGCGCCCGCCGGGCTTCAGCACTCGGAAGGCCTCGGCGAGCACGCGACGCTTGTCGCCCGAGAGGTTGATGACGCAGTTGGAGATGATCACATCCACCGACGCATCCGGAAGCGGGATCTGCTCGATCTGCCCCTGGAGGAATTCCACGTTCGTCACGCCCGCCTCGGCCGCGTTCCGCCGTGCGAGGGCGAGCATGTCTTCGGTCATGTCCAGGCCGTAGGCCTTCCCCGTCGGCCCGACTCGGCGCGCGGAGAGAAGCACGTCTATCCCGCCGCCGGAGCCGAGGTCGAGGACCACCTCGCCGGCGTGCAGCTGCGCCAGTGCAGTAGGATTGCCGCAGCCCAGCGAAGCGAGCACCGCTGCCGAGGGGAGCTCGTCGGTCTCGCCGTTCACGTAGAGGCTGGAAGTGATGGGGTCGCACGACGCAGCCGCGGATCCGTCGCAGCATCCCGTCTGCGAGCAGCAGGCCAGGGGTAGCCCCTCGCCGCTGGCGACGCGCCGCGCGGCCTCGCCGTACTTCTCGCGCACGATCTCCGTTACCGATGCGAGGCTGCCGCCGGTTTCATTCGTGGTATCGTTGGACATGGTAACACCTCTGTGATCAAGAAACGTTGATACGTGAGACGAAAGAGAAGAGCATCTGTCGTGGCTCGTGCTGCATGTTGACCTTCTGGCCGATAGAGGTGCGACAGGTTCATCCTGGATCCGTCGCACCGCCGACTTCATAATCACTAGGAGCAGCAGCTCCCGAAAACGCGCAGTGCTCGCTTGCCCGACCGGCGCTCCGTGGCCAGGTCGCGTACTATGTCGTGCGCCTCGCCGAGTGCCTCCGGCACCAGCGTGTAGTACGACCAGCGCCCCTCCCGCCGATCGGTCACGAGACCGGCGTCCTTTAGCACCTTGAGGTGGAAGGAGAGTCGCGATTGCGCGGCGTCGAGGTCGGCCTGGAGCTCACACACGCACCGCTCGCCCCCGCGCAGCATCTCGAGGATTGCCAGTCGAGTCTCGTCGGAGAGTGCATGGAAAAGCGCGGCTGCTTCGGCGAGGTCGAGCGATCTGTTGGCGACGGCAGTGGTCATGGGATGGATAATACAACAATAAATCTTGATGTGTCAAGCGCGGCGTCTTCGTTGCTGTCGGTGCCGGTTGACCCTGCCGTGTAGCTGGGCCGGCTGTGGGCGACCGGGAAACTATGCTACCCTGATGCTATAGCATCAGGGTAGCATAGCGGTGGTTCGGTAGCTGACGCTCTCGGCAGCATTCATGACGGAGCCGGGCGGGCCCTCGATTCCAGCTGGCACTTCCACCGCCTGGGGATGCTCTGGCGCCTCGCCTCTTCAGGCGTGAAGTCGGCTCATGCCCTCACTCGCCGCCGCTCCCAGTCGCCTGCCCGGCGATCCGCTGGTAGACTCCCCGCGCTTCCTCCACCTGCGCGCGGAACTTCTCACGCTCGGCGCTCGTGCGCCACGACGCGCGCTCCACTCGCGAGAGCAGCGCGTCCATCGTCTGAACGAAGAAGCGCGCGTCTTCCGCCGAGGTGAAGCGGCGGCCGTTGCGGACCACGTACACCGGGCTTGTCTGCGCGAAGGCGTAGCTGTCACCGATGTGGCGTGATGACGGGCCGATGACGCGAGCCGCGACCCACCCGCCGGCCGGGATCGATACGTTGCCATCGAAGACGATGTGCGCCGAATCCGATGCGCTGACGGTGGCGGCCACTTTGCCGTTGACTATGATGTCCAGCCGCCCCATGGGCGTGATGGACATCGCTTCCGCACGCACCTTGAGCGATGGTGCCGCGCCCTTGCCGAGCGCGATCTCATCGCCCGGCTCACGACCGGCGACATCGAGAAAGAGTAGCGGGCCCGTGGACCCGAAGGTGCGCTGCGCTTTCACGCCGGCCATCCAGCTCTCCAGCGAGAGTGGGCCGCGCACGTGCACGTACGTACGGTCGGAGCCTGGCGGTGGATCGCGCCAGACGTCAGAGAAGTTGTCGGTGCCCCCGGTGGCCGCGATACGGAAGCCGCAATTGAGCAGGCGATAATACAGCTCGGAGGAGCCTACCTCGTCGGACCAGATCGCACCGATGTCGTAGAAGTCACCCTTGCCGAGCGCGACGTCTACGGAGATCAGGTTGCTCGCAGCCTGCTCGGGCTTCGTGACGGGCTCGAAGTAGGGATGGCCGAAGCCCGCGATCCCGCCCTGCGCGCGCGCCTGGTCTATGTAGGTCGCGTCCAACTCGGGCTGCGCGTATGCCGTATTCCGCACGCCGCTGGTGAAGGGGAGGATGTACTTGCTGATACCGAGCATCGAGATGTGACCGAGCGACCCGCGGAACTCCTCGCCGTACTGCAGGATGTACTCTGGCGTGGAGAGTGGGCTTGGCCGCCCGGTGAGATCGTCCCATCGCCCCATGATCCGGGTGCCGTCCATGTGGATGAGCGCGTTCGTCACGTGCAGATCCTCGGCGCGGAGCTGGTCGAAGAATGTCTGATGAGTGAGCCCGAACCGGCCCTGGTGCAGGTCGTGGACGTGCGTGTCACCCGAGTACCAGCCACGCGCGGGGAGATCGGCCAGGCGCTCGAGCTTGATCGTGGCGGTGCTCACTTTCCCCGCGCTGACGTCGAGGGTGATGGACCGTGGGCTGTACTCGAACCCCTTCATGGCCTCGACGGTCGTGCGGCCGGCCGGAACCTCGACCTCGAACTCTCCGGTGGTCTGGAAGTAGTGCGTCTCCGTGGCCGAGATGACCCGATGGAAGCCGCCGTCGGGAGCGTACGAGCGGTCATCGCTGGCCTTCAGGTAGATCCGCGCTGGCGAGGCGTGTCCGTCGGGGCCGACGACGCGCACGCGCACCCTGCCAGTCGACGCGCGCGATCTGCGGGCGTTGATGGGCACCGCGTGCCAGGAGGGGAGCGGTCCGCCGCCCGCGGCCACGGTATAGAGAGTCGTGGGCCCCGTGTGGTTGGAGACGAAGGCAAACCGGCCGCCGTCCGGGCTGGGAGATGGCGAGTACTCGTTTCCATTGTCGGCCGTCAACCGCTGCGGGTTCCCACCGGCCGCGGCGATCAACATGACATCGTTGGATCCGGCTTCGTCCGACACGTAGAGCAACGCCTGACCGTCGGGCGTCCACGCCGGCTTCATGCGGTATTCCGTCTCTTCGTACTGCACCAGTCGCGGCTCCCCGTCGGGGAGTGGCTTCACCCAGAGTCCTCCGGAGCCGAGCTTCCCCCTCACCGAGGCCACGTAGGCGAGCTGCGTTCCATCGGGCGAGATGGCGGGTTGGATGCCGCTGGCGACCTCCACGTCCGCGCCGGATTCGAGATCGTGGCGGAAGATGTGGAAGCCACGGCTACCGCGCCCGCTCACGAAGTAGATGCTACGGCCATCGTGGCTCCATACTGGCTCCACATCGACCCCGGGGTCGGTGGTGATCCGTTCCACCTGACCGCCCTCGGCGTTCACTATTCCGATATCGAGGTTTCCGTTCACGTCCAGGGAGAGCGCGACGCGTTTGCCGTCGGGGCTCCACGCGGGCTCGAAGTGGTACGTTGGGCCCGAGGTTAGCGCGATGGCCTCACCGCCGTCGGCGGGGATCTTCCATATGTCGCCACGCATGGAGAAGGCGATCCATCGTCCGTCCTGGCTCCACGCCGGATCGAGCGGGCCAGTGGAGACGGCGGGTAGCATGTGCCGGTCGATGCGGTCGGAGTTGGTGTAGCGATTCGGGCCGGCGTAGCCCACCGCGACCGCGGCCGCGAGGAGCAGGAGCATGGCTGTGGCTCCGGCCAGGACTCGGTGGCGTGTGTTCATGCGCACTCTCGCAAAGCGTGGGGGGAATGGGGTGGCGGGGGTGGTAGGAGGGCATGTAGCGCGGTGGCAGACCGCTGAGCTTGTGGATATCTTATCCGGAATCTCGCCTACTTACCACTGGGCCACCGTGCGTGATTGCGCCCCTGGACACTATCCGTATATAGTATCCAAGGATATATTATCCGACTCGGACCACGCCGCGCTGCTCGCGGCATGAGCCACCCGCAGCACCGCCCGGCGACTCCTAGACCGCCAGGCATCAGTCCCGCCGCACCAGCCACACCCACCGTACCAGCCGCACCCACCACGAAAGTTCTGCCCATGCCCGAGTACCGGGTCGCTACACAGCTGTAGCCACATTCTCACCGCACCCGCACTTGCACCACGCCCCCTTAGAGTCGCGGAAAGGAGTAAGCATGGTACATCGAGTTCGATCAATCCTCGCGCTCGCCTGCACGATGGCGCTCCTCCCCGCCTGGTTAGCGGCGCAGGAACCCGCCACCGTCAGCGGACGAGTCACCAGCGAGGGAGGATTGCCGCTGGCTAACGCCAGCGTCTTCCTGCAGGGGTTGAATATCGGCACGCTCACCAAGGAAGGAGGCACGTACTCCTTCACGGTGCCCGCAGCAAATGTGAACGGCCAGCCGGTCACGCTCACCGCTCGCCTCATCGGCTACAAGGTGAGCTCCGTGGAGATCACTCTCACGGCCGGCGAGAATACGCACGACTTCACCCTCGCCGCCAATGCCGTGCAGCTCGAGGGCATGGTGGTGACGGCACTGGGAATCACGCGCGAGAAGCGCTCCCTGGGCGTCGCGCAGCAGAGCGTGACCGCCGAGGAGCTCACCTCCGCCCGTGAATCCAACATCGTCAATGCCCTCGCCGGTAAGGTGGCAGGCGTCAACATCACTAACTCCGGCCCGACGGGCGGCTCCTCGCGCATCGTGATCCGGGGCGCCAACTCGATCGCCGGCAATAACCAGCCGCTGTTCGTCATCGATGGTATACCGGTCGACAACTCGGCGCCCAGTCTGGATGGCTTCGGCGGCTTCGATTACGGCAACACCGCCCAGGACATCAACCCCAATGACATCGAATCGATCAGTATCCTGAAGGGCGCCAACGCGGCCGCCCTCTACGGTTCGCGCGCCGCCAGTGGCGCGGTGGTCATCACCACCAAGAGTGGCAAGGGGAGCAGCGGACTCGGTATCAGCGCCAGCCAGAATGTCACCTTCGAGACCCCGCTGCGGCTGCCGGAGTTCCAGAACCAGTACGGTCAGGGCTCGGGCAACAACTACGAGTACAAGGACGGTCGCGGCGGTGGCATCAGCGACAACGTCAACCGGAGCTGGGGACCGCCGCTGGATGGACGGCTGATCAAGCAATGGTGGAGCAACGGCGAGCCCGCACCCTGGCTCCCGCACCCAGACCGCGTGCGCGACTTCTTCCAGACCGGACGCACTTCCACGACCAACGCGGCTGTCTCCGCCGCGAGTGAGAAGGCCGATGTCCGATTCGGCGTCACCAATATGGACGTCAAGGGCATGCTCCCCAGGAACACACTCGAGCGGCTCAACACATCGCTCAACGCGGGAGCGGCGCTCAACGATAAGCTGAACGTGAGGGCCTCGGTCCAGTACCTTCGCTCCGAAGGCCACAACCGGCCCGGCACCGGCTACGACAACCAGAACGTCCTGCAGAACATGTTCTGGAGTGGGCGGCAGCTCGACAACGCCAAGCTGCGTAACTACATGAACCCGGACGGGACGCAGGCGAGCCCCAGCCATACCACGGTAGACAACCCGTTCTGGGTGCTCTACATGAACTCCAACAACGACACGCGCGACCGCGTGATCGGAGTCGGGACGATATCGTACAAGTTCAATGACTGGCTCACTGGTACGGTGCGCTCCGGTACGGACTGGTATCGCGATTGGCGGAAGGAACAGTACGCAGATGGAATGATCGGCATCGACTACTCGGGCGGCGCGTTCTTCGAGTCGCTGCGCTTCAACCGCGAGACGAACACCGACTTCCTGGTCACCGCCGAGCATGATCTCCTGGACAAGCTCGGTGTCACCGTGAACGTCGGCGGCAACCAGCGCGTCAACAGCTTCCGCCGCAACAGCGCCGGCACTCCGCACCTGGTCATCCCGGGCACGTACAACATCGGCAACTCCGCCGTGACGCCCGAGGTCTCGCAGAACGAGACCAACCGCCAGACGAACAGTCTGTACGGACAGGCGCAGTTCGCGTGGAACAACTACCTGTTCATGGACGTCACCGGCCGCAACGACTGGTCGTCCACCCTGCCGGCGGCCAACAACTCCTACTTCTACCCGTCGGTCTCGGGGAGCCTGGTGTTCACCGACGCGTTCCCGTCGGCGAATCTCGGCGGCCTGCTCTCCTACGGGAAGCTGCGTGGAAGCTGGGCACAGGTGGGTGATGATGCCGCGCCGTACCAACTGGCGGTCACTTACTCTGCATCGACGCCCTTCGGCAGCATCCCGCGCTTCGCTGTGCCGAACCAGGTGCCCAACGCCGATCTCAAGCCGGAGAAGACCCGGTCGTGGGAGACGGGGCTGGAGCTCCGCTTCCTGAAGGATCGGATCTCCCTCGACGCCACGTACTACGACAAGCTGACCAGCAACCAGATCATTCCGGCGCAGGTCTCCGGCGCGAGCGGCTTCACGAGCGCCGTCCTGAACGCTGGTTCGGTGAGCAACAAGGGTGTGGAACTGCAGCTCGGCGCGACGCCCATCCGCACCGACGGCGGCTTCAGTTGGGACATCAACGTGAACTTCGCCAAGAACAAGAGCCAGGTCACGAGCCTGTACCAGGACCTCGAGACGGTGGTGCTCGGAAGCTACTGGAGCCTCACAGTGGAGGCGCGCAAGGGCCAGGAGTACGGCGCACTCTATGGGACCCCGCTCCTGCGTGACGATGCGGGCCAGTTGGTCACGGTCAACGGTCTGCCGCAGCCCGATGCCCAGAAGCGTGTTCTCGGCCATGCCACGCCGGACTGGGTGGGCGGAATTCAGAACCGTTTCCGCTATAAGAACGTCGACCTGAGCTTCCTCGTCGACACGAAGCAGGGTGGTGAGCTCTTCACCGCGACCAAGATGTTCGGCGACATGTCAGGCGTGCTCGCGTCGAGCTTGCAGGGGCGCGAGACGGCGCAGAGGATCGAGGACGGCGGCGGGTTGATCGTGCCGGGCGTGAACAAGGATGGTACGCCCAACACCACCACGGTGACCGCGCAGGCGTACTTCAACTCCCTCTTCCAGATCCACGAGCCGTTCGTCTACGACGCCAGCTTCGTCAAGCTCCGCGAGGTGAAGCTGGGCTACGCGGTGCCGGCGTCGTTCAGCAGCAAGGTGGGCGTCTCTTCGGTGTACGTGGCCGTCGTGGGCCGCAACCTGTGGCTGAGCACGGACGTCCCGAACGTCGATCCGGAGACGTCCTTCGACAGCGGCAACGCTCAGGGGTTGGAGTATGGGCAGTTCCCCTCCGCGCGCAGCTTCGGCTTCATGATCAACGTCACGCCATGATCAGCCCGAATTCCTTAATAACGGGACTAGCATGAGACTATCGAGAATTTCCCGTGCCGCCCCCGCGTTCGCGCTCGCGTTGTTGGTGGGTGCGTGCGACAACGGGCTGACCGGGCTGAATGACAACCCCAATGCACCGAGTCAGGTGACTCCGCAGTACCTCTTTCCCAACGGAGTCACCACTGCCGTTGGACGCATCCGGGGCGGTGGGTTCGACCTGACGTTCACATCGTTGTGGGCGCAGCACATCGCCATGGACCGGTTCACCGAGGAGGATCGCTATTCCATTCGTCCCGGTACCATCGATAACAACTGGTCGAACTTCTACTCGAGCGAGCTGGAGGACTTTGCTACGATCCTCCAGCAGACCGACGCCACACAGAGCCCCAACCTCGTCGCGCCCGCACTGGTCATGAAGTCCTGGACCTACGGTGTGATGACTGATATCTGGGGCGACATCCCGTACTCCGAGGCGAACCAGGGTACCGCCAACTTCACCCCGAAGTACGATAGCCAGCAGGACATCTACAGCGGCCTGTTCGCCGACCTCACGGCGGCAAGCGGTATGATCGTGCCGGGCGGTGCGGGCTATGGAAGCGCCGACCCGATCTACAGCGGTGATGCGGCGAAGTGGCAGAGGTTCGCGAACTCGCTGCGGCTCCGCTTCGCGCTGCGTCTCACCAAGGTGGATCCGGATCTCGCGAAGGCCCAGGCCACCGCGGCGATCACGGCGGGAGTCTTCACTTCCAATGATGACAACGCGCTGCTCCAGTGGCCCGGCGACGGCACGAACGACAGTCCGACCTTCAACACTCTCCGGACGCGTGACGACCAGCACGTGAGCCAGACGCTGGTTGATACGCTGAAGAGCCTCTACATCTCGATCAACCTGGTCAGCGGCGATACGCTCTTCGATCCACGGCTGGCTGTCTACGCCGATCCGATCGCCGCGAAGCTGCCGGCTGATACAGTGTATGTCGGAGCGCCGAATGGCCTGCAGGATGACGATGCCATCGCGATCGGGATCAACAACACGTCGCGAATCGGTGCCGCGTATCGCACCAGGACTACTCCATCGATCCTGATGACCTACGCCGAGGTTCTCTTTGATGAGGCGGAGGCTGCGGCGCGGGGCTGGACTGGTGGCGACCCGGCGGCGCTGTACTACTCGGCGATCAGGGCCTCCATGCAATACAACGGAATAGCGGATGCCGTCACCGACGCCTACATCGCGACGCCGCGTGTGGCCTACAATTCCGCCAATGGGCTGCAGCAGATCGCACTCCAGAAGTGGCTCGCGCTCTATAACCAGGGCTCCGAGGCGTACGCCGAGTATCGGCGCACAGGGGTGCCGGCTCTCGAGGCCGGTCCAGCAGCTATCACCACCCCGCGGGTGGTTGCTCGCCGGCTCACGTATCCGCTGGCGGAGCAGTCGTTCAACAACGCGAATCTCCAGGCGGCTACCGCAGCGCAGGGCGGGTCGTCGTTGAACGATCGCGTATGGTGGGATAAGCCGTAACGCCAGGCACGTCGTAGTGCCAGTGCATCGCCAGGGGACCAGAGTTGCGGTCTCCTGGCGTTGCGCATTCACCCCCCCACACTTCCCACACCAGTTGGGAATCAGCTCAGCCATGTGGCTGAGGAGGCTCGATGAAGACCAGGGTACTTTCGCTGTGCCGCCTCCTGTTGTACGCGGGCGCATCCCTCGGTGCGGCACCGGCACTCACCTTCGCCCAGGGGGCGGGCACGGTAGTAGGGCGCGTGATCGACGCGGCCTCGCGACAGCCGGTGCCTTCAGCGCAGATCAGTATCGTCGGCTCCAGCGCGGGCGCCCTCACTAACGAGAGCGGCCGCTTCGTCATCCCCGGCGTCCCCGCTGGAGCGGTCACCGTGCGGGCGGCGCGCATCGGATATCGCCCGGCTTCGAGCGATGCGACGGTCACCGCGAACGACACCACCACGGTGGATCTCAATCTCTCGGTGATCTCGGTCGCTCTCGATCAGGTGGTTGTCACTGGTACGGCCGGCACCCAGGTGCGTCGGGCGCAGCCGGCGGTCGTCGCCGATATCAACGTCGGCGATCTCGCCACGAACGCGCCGGTCGCAACGGTCACCGATGTGCTGCAGGGCCGCGTGCCAGGCGTGTCGGTCCAGCGCTCGTCGGGCACCAGCGGCACGAGCCAATCGATCCGCATCCGCGGCGCATCGTCGATCTCGCTCTCCAATGAGCCGCTCATCTTCATCGACGGTGTAAGGGCCGACTCACGCAACCTGACGGCCGGTCGCGGTAACGCTGGCGGCTGCAGTGGGTGCGACCTGGGCGGTCAGGCGACGAGCCGGCTCAACGACATCAGCCCCGACGAGATCGAGAGCATCGAGATCGTGAAGGGCCCGGCGGCAGCTACGCTCTATGGCGCGGACGCCTCGGCAGGCGTGATCCAGATCATCACCAAGCGCGGCAAGATCAACAGCGGCAAGCTGCAGCAGACTGTTCGCCTGGAGTACAACGCGATCGAGCCTAACTACACTCCGCCCGACAACTACGCGGCGTGCACTACGGCCCTCGTCGCGCCTGACAGCCCCAACCCGCTCTGCGCCGGCCAGCCGGTGGGCACCATCATCCACGACAATCCTCTCCTCCGTGACGATGTCTTCAAGACTGGCTCCATGCAGGGGCTGGGATGGACGGGTCGCGGCGGCGGGAGCAATTACGGCTACTTCGCAGCGGCGAATTTCAGCACCGAAGACGGTACGCTGCCCAGCAACAGCGTGAAGCACAAGGACGGCCGCTTCAACTTCCACTTCCAGCCGAGCACCAAGGTCGTCATCGACGCGGGCTATGGGGCGATCTGGACGAAGACGCGACTCCCCGATCAGGGAAACAATCCGATCGGCTTCGGCGGCGCGCTCATCTCCAATCCGCTCACCTTCGGCGGTCCCAATAATGGCTGGTTCGGCGCGAACCGCGACGCCGCGGCGATCGCGGCGATCAACAGCACCATCAGCAACGTTCGTAACACCCCCACGATCGAGGTGCGCTACACCCCGGTGGCGTGGTTCACCAACCGGCTCACCATGGGCGCGGATCTCTCGCGCAGCAGCACGCTCCGGCTCATCCCGAAGAATGACCGCGGCTCCTACCTCGGGCTGGACAACACGGGAAATGTGAAGGAGACGCGCTACGCCGACGATCAGTACACCTTCGACTACCTGGGCAACATCAAGAGCGGATTCCTGGGCGTGGCGAATGTGCAATCGGACATCTCGTTCGGAGTCCAGGTGATCAGCCAGCGTCAGGAAGCCGTGTGGGCGGATGGCATCGGGCTGGCCACCAACTCGGCTCACGCTGTCTCGGCGGCGGCCAGCCAGACGGGCGGACAGTCGCTCTCCCAGCAGCGCTCCGTGGGCTACATCGGACAGTGGCAGCTCGCGTGGTCCGATCAACTCTACCTGCAGCTCGGCGCCCGTATCGACCAGAACTCGGGCTTCGGCGAGAACGTGAATACGTTCTTCCTGCCCAAGGCGGGACTGTCGTACGTGATCTCCGAGACCCCCTTCTGGCAGAACACGCTGCCGTGGGTGAGCACCATGCGGCTCCGCGCGGCGTACGGCACCACCGGCCGCGCCCCCACCGCTGGCGCAGCGGCGCAGACCTACGACCCATGCCCCTATATCGTCGGCTCGACGGAATCTCCAGGCGTGTGCCTGCTGAATCCGGGCAACCCGGACCTGCGCCCCGAGAAGGGCACGGAGTTCGAAGGTGGAATAGATGCCGGCTTCCTGAATGACCGGCTGGGCGCGGAGGTAACGTACTTCCGCAAGACGACCACCGACCTGCTGCTCCAGCGTCCCGCACCGCCGTCCATCGGATATCTCTCCAGCCCGTTCGACAACATCGGCAAGGTGTTGAACGATGGATGGGAGGTGGGGCTGCGTGCGCAACTGCTGGACCGCGAGACCCTCGGCTGGGATGCGAACCTGAACTTCAGCACGTTGCACAACGAGTTGATCAGCCTCGGTGACATCGCGCCTTACGGTACAGCACAACGCTACGAGTCCGGCGTACCACTCGGCGCGTTCTGGGGATACAAGGTGCGGTCAGTCGATGTCGCGAATGGCAAGGCCATAGTCTCGGAAGACAGAGAATTCCTCGGCAATCTCCTGCCCACCTTCGAGGGCAGCTTCGGGACGTCGGTCACGTTGTTCCGCAACGTGCGTCTCTACGGCCAGCTCGATTGGAAGACCGGTTACAAGGTGAGCAACCAGACCGCGCTCTTCCGGGAGCGCACCGTGTCCAACGCGCGCGAGCGTGTGGATCCCGCGTTCCTCCCAGAGGCCGAACGGCTGCGGCGCTTCGGGCCGTACGTGACCGAGAGCGGTGAATCGGTGAGCATTACCAATGTGACGGATCCGTACATCCAGAACGGTGACTTCATGCGGCTCCGCGAAGTGGCGCTGACGTTCACGCTTCCCACGCGGTATGCCACGCGTCTGGGTGCCGACGGCGCGTCGTTCACCTTCGCCGGCCGCAACCTGCATCTCTGGAGCAAGTATCCGGGCCCCGATCCGGAAGTCCACGCGAACATCATCACCACCCAGTTCGATCAGTCGGACTTCCTCACCTTCCCGCCCACGCGGCAGTGGGTGGCCAAGCTTTCCCTTCAGTTCTGATAGGAGACCCACGATGACTATACATATCCGTGCGGTCTTCCGGACTGCGCTGTCGATCGCGCTGCTGGGCGGAGCGGTTGCCTGCAGTGACTTCCTCACGGCCGACAACATCACCACCGTGGACGTCAGCGACATCGACGCCTTGAAGGATGCGCCCACGCTCTCACGCTCGTCGCTACAGGACTTCGGCGCGGCGTACAGTACGATGGTGATGTACATGGGCTGGTTCACGGGAGAGATAATTGCCACCGAGACCTTTCAGGGCCCCAACGACTTCACGCGTCGCGACATCCCGGACAACGGCGATGTGAACGGATCGGTGTTCGCGCCGCTGTCGCGCGCCATCGTCTCTTCGGGCCGCGTGATCGATGTGCTGAAGGGTACACCAGGCGAGGAGAGCAACGTCGACCTCGCCCGCGCCGAGCTTGTGGCGGGCTACGCGTTCCAGTTCATGGCCGAGCAGTTCTGCGTTGGAACCGTGAGATCCGGCGCGCCGCTCGATTCCGCGGCAATGCTCGATTCCGCACAGGCTCACTTCACGCGCGCCGTCTCGGTGGGTCAGGCGGCTGGTACCACTGAGGGTAGCGTACTGGCCAATGCCGCGCTCGTGGGACGGGCGCGGTCGGAGCTACAGGCCGGGAATACGACCGCGGCCGCGGCCGATGCAGCCAACGTACCGGCTGGCTTCGAGCTCGACATCGAGTACTTCGATGATGTGGCCAACCGCGATCGGGTGAGCAACCAGCTCTGGCAGCGCACCTTTGCTCGCGGCTCCATGTCCGTGGCGCCGGCGTTCCGCGACCTCGATGACCCGCGCGTGGTGGTGGTAGCGCCAGGCGATGGCCCGTACACCCCGCAGGACGGCGTGACCCCACTGTACGCGCAGACGAAATACGCGAGCTACTCGGCGCCCATTCGTCTGGCGTCGAAGCTCGAGGCCGACTACATCGCGGCCGAGGCGGGTAGCGGGTCCGACCGGCTCACACTGATCGGCGCGCGCCGCGCTGCCAACGGGCAGCCCGCCTACAGCGGGCCCACCGACGACGCGAGCGTCCTTACAGAGCTCATGACTCAGAAGACCCTCGACTTCTTCCTCGAGGGAAAGCGGCTCGGCGACTTCCGGCGTAACGGACCAGCCGTGCTGAATGTGGCGGTGCCAGGTACGCCGTACTTCAAGGCAGGGTACGACCCATACGGCGATCAGACCTGCTATCCGTTGCCACTCGCGGAGACGTCCAACAATCCGAACTTCCAGTAGAACAGAGGAGCGGAACGAGCGGAATCAGCGAGATTTACCAGACAAGCGGTAGACACCGAGAAGCGAGGAACGATCGTGGTGGAGAGGGTTTCCGTCACGATCGTTTTTCTTATCACCGGGAAGCCGGCGGCGGGAGCGGGCGCTGTCAGCCAGTTGCGAAGCCCATCGCGCGTGCGTTCTCCCGTACGCGCGCGTCGCGTGTCACGATCGTCACCAGTGGTGGCGGATCGCCGAGGATGTCGGCAGTGGCCAGGTGGATCGCAGCGAGCGTCCGGATCGGCTCTGCCGGGAACGGACGGCCAGCCCTGGCCAGTACGTCGTCTGTCACCGCGACGAGGTCGCAGCGCGCGAGGAAAGTCTGGAGCGCGCGCACCACCGCTCGTTCCTGAGCGGCGTCCAGTCGACCGGATGCTCGTGCCCGAACTATGGCCCTGTATGATTCCGCGACGGTGAGTGCCGACGTCACTCTATGTCCGGCTGCCCTGAGCTCTCGCTTGGCCGCCGGTTCCTGCTCGAGCAACGCGGATAGGAGCGCGCTCGTTTCGATGTAACGGATCGACGCTGCGCGGGCCTGGGCGGACTCCGTCCCGGTGGCGGGATCAGGCACCGCGATCTTCGTCGATCAGCGCCGCAACCGTTCCGCGCGGGAGTGCCACGGTGCGAGTAGTGGGCCAATCCGCGAGTGGATCGCCGGTCTCCACCGCCGGGCGGATGACTCCTGCCGCGACGAGCTCGGCGTACCGTGCTGTCCGCGACATGGGCTGTCCGGCGGCGCTCTCCGGAGACTGGAGCTCGGCAACAACACGTCCGCGGTCGGTGACGGCTATAACCTCACCCCGTCTCAGGCGCCGGATGTATCGACTGAGATTGTTTTTCAGCTCACGGATGCCGACGGAGGTCATGAGAGGAATGTAGCTACGTGTAGCTACATTCCGCAATTGGGAGGTGGGCGTCAAGGCGGCCAAGGGGAAGCTCGTGCTCTCGCTCGACGCGCCGATAGGGCTCCGTGTCAGTTGTTGTGCGTCCCCGCGAATACCGCGCGCACCTGACCGAGCGCCCATTCCAACTCCTCGCGAGTGACGACCAGCGGCGGTGCCAGGCGGATCACGTGATCGTGCGTCTCCTTGCAGAGCATTCCGCGATCCTTCAACGCCTCACAGTACGATCGCGCCGGTACGGTGAGCTCGATGCCGATCATCAGGCCGCGGCCACGCACATCACGGATCACCGGATCACTGATGGAGCGGATAGCGCCGAGGAACCACTCTCCGAGCTCGGCAGCGCGGGTGGTGAGGTGCTCGTCCTCGAGCACTCGTAGCGCCATCCGCGCCACTGCGCAGCCGAGCGGGTTGCCGCCGTAGGTGCTCCCGTGACTTCCCGGATCGAATACATCGAGCACGTCCCGCCTTCCGACCACAGCCGATACAGGGTAGAAGCCGCCCGACAGCGCCTTGCCGAGGATGTACAGGTCTGGTTTGACGTCCTCGTGATCACACGCGAATCGCCGCCCCGTACGCCCGAGGCCAGTCTGGATCTCATCGGCCAGGAACAGCACGTTGTGGCGAGTGCAGAGCGCCCGCGCAGCCGCGAGGTAGCCGGCCGGCGGGATCAGGATACCAGCCTCACACTGGATCGGCTCGACGAGGAACGCGCACGTGTTCGGGGTGATCGCGGCCTCGAGCGCGGCGATGTCACCGTAGGCAACGCTCACGAAGCCCGGCGTGAACGGACCGAACCCCGCGCGATAGCTGGCCTCCGAGGAGAATCCAACGATGGTCGTTGTCCGACCGTGAAAATTGTTCTCGCAGACTATTATTTCGGCTCGCTCGTCGGGGATCCCCTTGCTCTGGTATCCCCACCGGCGAGCGGCCTTGATCGCGGTCTCCACCGCTTCTGCCCCGGTGTTCATGGGGAGCACCACTTCCATGCCACAATACTCGGCGAGCTCGGCGCAGAAGAGCGGGAGTTGATCGTTACGGAATGCGCGCGATGTGAGCGTCACGCGCGCGGCTTGCTCGCGGAGCGCCTCGAGAATGCGCGGATGTGCGTGCCCCTGGTTCACCGCCGAGTAGGCGCTGAGGCAATCCATGTAACGCTGCCCATCCACGTCGTAGACCCATACGCCTGCGGCATGGTCGACGACGACATCGAGCGGGTGGTAGTTGTGCGCGCCCCACTTGTCTTCGAGCGCGATGAGCGCCTCGGTGGTCCGCGGGGCCCCGGGCGATGTGTGGTGAGTGGCGATGGACGTCATGAAATGTCTCCTCGGGCCGGCGACGAACCAGTCCCCGGCCCATGCATGGGCCATTCTCGCGCCGATCTCTAACAGCACACAGGCGCTACGAGCCGCCGCGAGTTGCGGCCCCAGCACCTCTACCTGAACATACCCGCCGCGCCCGAGCCCCGTATCTGGCAGTTCGCGGTTCGTGGTTCGCGTCTCGCAGTTCCTGATCCCCGCTCCCTGCTTCCTGATCCCTGTCAGTTGTAGTTCCTGAACCCTGCACCCTGCACCCTGCCCCCTGCCTTTACCGCCCCGCTTGGCCCGATCTTCCCCACCGCCGTGGCGAGCAGCGCCTGCGGGTCGTACAGCGTTCCGGATTTCATCACCAACTTTACGTGGCGAGTGTTGGTGATGTCCGCGAGCGGGTTGCCGCGGATCACGAAGATGTCCGCCAGCTTCCCGGCCTCTATGGTTCCCAGCGTATTCGCGACGCCGAGCGCGCTGGCGCCGTTGATCGTGGCGATTCTGAGCGCGGCTGCCGGTGGGATGCCCGCCAGAACGAGCGTTTGCAGCTCGCGGTGCGCCGAGAATCCCGCGATGAACTCGCCGCGGCTCGGGTTGTCAGTGCCCAGGGTGAGCGTGCCGCCCGCATCGTAGAAGGCCTTCGTGGTGCGGATCATGGCGAAGTAGAGCGAGTCGAACAGCGCGAACGACTTGCGCGGCGGTTGCTGTTTCACCCACGCCTGCACGTATGGCGTGAAGAACTTTCGTTCATCCACCCAATAATCGAAGCCAGGTTTGTCAGTCACCGTGGAGAAGTACACGGGCGCCGTGATCGTGGGATCGAAGATCACGTGGTGGCTGACGAACAGACGAACGATATCCTTGAAAGCCCGGGAGCTGGTGTCCGTGTGGACCCACGAGGGGTAAGCCGGCTTGTCACGCGAGAGCTGGTCACCGCCCAGGATGTGCTCCACGCGGTCGATCCCCATCAGGACGGCGTCCTTGGAGTTCGTGCTGTTGCGGAAGCCGGATTCGAGATGCCCGGTGACGGTGAGCCCGTGCAGGTGCGCACGCTCGACGAGCGCCCTGAGGTGTCGCGGGCTGATTCCCTTCGCCTTGAAGCCGCGCACTCCGAGCGCTGCCCACTTGTCCACGTCTCTGTAGATGTCCTCGGTGGTCGCGTTCTGGTCCCAGCCTCGGCGCGCGGTGCCGAAGTACGGACCCGAGTTGTAGATGCGCGCACCTATCTGCTCACCGCGGTCGATGCGCCTGCGAGTCTCCATCATCCCCTCGGGATCGTACTCTCCGGCGGGGAAGGTGGACGTGACACCGTTCGCCAGGAAGATCAGCGGGTTGTACGTGTACTCGTCCTGTCGCACGCCACCCTCGCCGAGGGTCATGTTGTAGTGCGCGTGCATGTCGAAGATGCCTGGGAGGATGTACTCGTCGTCGTCCAACTGCACCACCCTCGCTCCACTCGTATCGTCGTTGGACATGTCGCCGTCGACGACCAGCAACTTCCCGCCGCGCACTAGGATTCCGCGATTGCGCTCCACCGTGTCGCTTGTAGCGGTGAAAACCCATCCGCCGCGGATGATCACGGCCTCCTGCGCGCGGAGCAGCGTCGGGAGCGTGAGGAGTATCATGCAGATGACCGCGATCGACAGGTGCACAGGTGTCGACATCTGTCGTGCGGCTGGGTGGGGGCGGGATGGCGAGCGCAGGCGGTGAGACAGGAACATGGAGGGACTCCGGGAGGGATCGGGCAGGGGGGCAGGCACCAGGGGCAGGCCTGCGAAGAGCCAGGCACAAATATGCGGCTGGGCGACGGGAATCGCACGGCCGCAAGCACCCTCAGATGGCTGTCCACGGGGCCGGCTGATCCTACCTCGCCACGCGGTGCCGATCTACCCAGTAGCCCCACGGTACGAAGAGCCAGAGCGTGAGTGCGGAGACGGCGAGCGCCCGCTCGCTCGGCGGCGGTGGCCCTACGAGGGCACCGGCGAAGCTGGCTACCAGCACCGCTACCATAGACCAGAGTCCCCAATTCCCGATGCGATCGGCGGCGCGGGTGGAGCGCAGGTAGAGCGTGAGCCCCGCCGCGAAGATGCCGACTTCCAGCAGGATCGTGATCGGCACAGAGTTCCATAGTCCGCCGCCCACCAGGATGTGAGAGCCGGGCCAGAGCGGGAGATCTGCGCGATGCATAGGCGCATCGAGCAACCAGTGGCTCACCACTGCCGCAGCCACCACCCATGCGCCACGGCCGTAGCGACGCAGCGCGAAGTAGGTGGTACCGATGAGCAGCGCCCACACGAGCGCCATGGCCAGGCTGTGCGAGATGGGATAGCTCGTGAAATCGAGTGAACTGGCCGCCATCAGACCGGGCACGACGCGCACGTGTTCGAGCCCCAGAAGAAGTAGCACGGGCCAGAGCTCGTCGAGGAACTGCGCGGCGAAGACGAGCGTCCCGAGCGAGGCGCGTGGTGCCGCGCGCTTGGCGGCGAAGGCGACTCCGTAGTGGCCGAGGAACATGCAGGTAACTGGTTGAAGTGGGCAGATGTTGAAAGCGGTGCGTTCCTGGGCGGGCAAGCCGTGGGCCGCGGTGGGCTGTTCCCGGGAGTACGGAGCATATAGCTCAGGCGGCTAATACGCTACCCTTGCGTATCGTATTGCGCGGTGCTACCCTATAATTATGAAACGCCCAAGTATCGTAAAGCCCAACGTCGGCGAATCGGCTGTCGCGGGCAGAGCGAGAGTCGCGAGGAGGAGTGTGCAGCGTCCGATCGCCGCCGCCGACGCGTCCGCGCGGCGTCTGCCGGGCCGCCCACGCAGCGAGGCGGCACACGAGGCGATCCTCGACGCGGCGGTCGAGCTCTTACGAGAGGATGGCTACGACAGGTTCACCATCGAAGGCGTTGCCACTCGAGCTGGGGTTGGCAAGACCACGGTCTATCGTCGTTGGACATCGAAGGAGGCGCTGATCACCGAGGCGGTGGGACGGATCGTGGATGAGATACGGATCCCCGACAGCGGAGCGATCGAAGGCGATCTCCTCGCCCTGATGCGGCAGGCGGTGCGGCTCTACCGAACGCCGGCGAACGCCAGGTTGATGCCCGGGCTGGTTGCCGCGATGGCCCGGAGCACGCGCGTCGCCCGTGCTGTGCGTTCTGGGTTCCTCGCCTCGCGGCGCCGCTCCATTCGCGAGCTCCTCGAGCGCGCCGTCGCGCGCGGTGAGCTCCGGGACGACATGGATCGTGAGCTGGCGCTCGATCTGCTCGCCGGGCCGCTGTTCTACCGGCTGCTGGTCACTGGCGGGCCGATTGACGAGAAGCTCGCGCGTGGTGTGGTGGGAGTCATGCTTCGCGCGTTCGTCCAGCAATCCACCTGAAGCTACGGAGTCGACACATGCGAGTTCACGCTATCCAGACTGGCACGGTGCGCATCCACATGCGGCAGAGGGAGGGACGGGGGCACGGAGTCGGGCGTTTCGTCAGCACCTTGATCGACAAGGAGTGGACGGAATCGCTACCCATCTACGCCTGGGTCATCGAGCATCCCGATGGCGTCATAGTGGTCGACGCCGGTGAGACGTCCAGAGTGGCCGATCGGGGCTACTTGCCGGCCTGGCATCCGTACTTCCGGTTTGCGGTACGGCTCGATGTCCAGCCGGAAGAAGAGATCGGGCCTCAGCTCCGCTCGATGGGCATGGCGCCCACGGACATCCGGTGGCTGGTACTGACGCATCTGCACACCGATCACGCTGGCGGGCTCCGGCACTTTTCCAAGAGTGATATCCTCCTGGCAGCGGAGGAGTACCGAGCCGCTCGGGGCATGATCGGCTCGTTTCGCGGGTATCTGCCGCGTCGCTGGCCTGCGTGGTTCGCGCCGCGCTCGCTGCGATGGAGTCCGGAACCGGTGGGCTCGTTTCCCGAGAGTCACGCGGTGACTCGCGACGGAGATGTGCGTGTCGTGCGCACTCCTGGCCACTCCGTGGGCCATGTGTCGGTGGTCGTCGAAGATGGCGATGGCACGCTGCTCTTCCTGGCGGGCGATACGTCGTACACGCAGGAAAACCTGCTCGCCGGCGTGATCGACGGTGTCTGCTCCATGGGAGGTGGCGAGGCAGCGGCGCGCGAGTCGCTCTCGCGGGTTCGTCGGCTCGCGCGCGCGCGACGGGTGGTGTATCTGCCGTCGCACGACCCGCACTCGCGTGAGCGTCTGCTGGAGCGCCAGGCACTCGGCCAGGCGGCCGGGGCTGACGCTACTTCCGCTGCGCCAGTGTTTGCCGCGACTGAAAATCCTCCCCTCGTACGGACGTCGTGAGAAGGCAGAGTGCGCGAGAGTGCCATGCAATTGGACATCGAGCGAGGAGAGCATAAGCACAGAACTTGCCCCTCGCCCCTATCACTCTGATAGCTCTAGCGAGTATCGACAGTCAGTGATCTCAACTGTCCAGTGCGGAGGTGACCATGTTACGTGTAACGGCACTAGCAGTAGCTCTCGCCATCACAGCCGGGGCCTGCCAGAGTAAGGAGCAGGCTGGCATGGGCACGGATACGGGTATGGGCGCCACAGACACCGCGATGGGCGCTGCTCCTTCCACGGACACAGCGATGGGCACAGTTGCTCCAACTGATACGTCACCAAGGGGTGCCGCGCCCTCCAACGCTCCCGGAATGGCTGGGG
>DATCXG010000263.1:0-2968 GCA_036565945.1 Gemmatimonadaceae bacterium | reverse complement strand
GAGCAGCAGGTGCATCTTCGGTCTTGCCAGCTCACGGTGCAACGAGGTAGCCAGTCCGGCGCGAGCCACCGTGGCATCAGGCAGCCTGTCTCCGGCTCTGGGCCCGTTCCGTCGCCGCGGAGTGCCCTCGGCGACGGCCGGACTGTCTCGATAGCGGATGCCGAGCTCCGAGACGAAGCGGAATCCCAACGCGCGAAGTCGCCTGGATGACAGGACGATGGGAAGTACGCGCGATGCCACCTCACGCCGGAACCACGATGCCTTAGCGCTCGATGCCATGACCCGCGTGAACAGGCTGAAGGCACGATCGGTGGTCCGCAGGAGGATGTGACCCACGGGCCAGCGCTCTGCCTCGTACGAGTCGAGCAGCCGCGCAACCGCCTGCCCGCGAGTAACGAGCGCCAGCTTCCAGCCGAGGTTCCACGCGTCCTGGATCCCGGTGTTCATACCTTGTCCGCCGACAGGGCTATGGATGTGCGCGGCGTCGCCCGCCAGAAAGATGCGACCGGAACGGTAGTGCGCTGTCTGCCGATGATGGAGGCGGAAGTGCGTGAGCCACGCCGCGTCGTGTAGCCGCAGCGCTCCGCCCGTGGCGCCATCGATGATGACCTGCAACTCGCCGAGCGATAGCGCGCTGGTCACGGGCGCGTCGTCCGCGGCTCGCCAGTCACGCGGCGGCAGCGCGATGGTCCGCCATGTGGCCGGAGCCCCCAGCGGGAAGAAGAAGGCGAACGCACGCTTACCGGCGAATGCGTGAAGTACATCTCGCTCTATCGGTCCGTCGGCTTCCACGTCGCCGAGTACGAAATCCTCCGGGTAGTCGCCGCCCTCGAATGGAATCCCTGCGCCGCTGCGCACGGTGCTGTGCGCGCCGTCACAACCGATGAGGTAACGGGTAGTGACTTCCTCGTAACGACCGTCCGAGTGACCGAGCGTGCAATGCACGACTTCGGCGTCGGCGAGGAATGCGGTCAGTGTGACTCCGCTCTCCATGACCACGTTCTGCCCGGCGAGATGGTCGCGGAGGAGGGCCTCGGTCTCGGCCTGCGATACGAAGAGGATGAAAGGGAAGCGGGTGTCGCGCGCGCCGAACACTCCGAGCTGGGCTGCCGCGACGCGGTCTTCGAAGTGAATCATCAGTCGCGTGCTGGTGCGCCCACGCCCTATCAGTCGCTCGGCCAGTCCCAGGCTATCGAAGATCTCCAGCGTGCGAGCCTGTACCGCGAGCGCGCGTGATTCGCTGGAACGATCGAGCAAGCGGTCGATGATACGGAATCGCACGCCGAACGCGCGTAATTGCGCGGCGAGCGTGAGGCCGGTTGGCCCCGCACCAACAATCAGCGCATCGAGCGCGTCACCTTGCCGTCCGCTCTTATCGAGTGTGTCGTCCGCCATTGTCGACCCTGGATTGTCGCTGCCGCGGCCATGCCACGAGCTCATTCGCAGGATGTCAGCCCGCGGTGTACTCCGCCAGAGATCCACCCTCTTCGGAAAACACCGGATGGGGTAGACGCTTGGACGAAGCAGTGATCCGTCGAGTGTGAAGCTCATCAGTACTATCGCGGAGGACTGCGGATAGCCATTCTTGGCTGCCGACGCGCGGGACAAGTATTTCTACACCTCTGATTCACCCCCCCCGCTCATGCCACTGTCATGACTCCATTCAAGCTCATCCTCGCCCTCACCATCACCTGCCTCGCAGCTAGTCCGTGCGGAGCGCAGGGAGGGGAAGCTCTGCCCGATCCGGGTGCACGCATTCGTGTTCTCCGAGCGGGCGATCGAGTACCGCAGGAGGCGACACTGGTCGCATTCGGCCGCGACACGATGATCGTCCAGCTGGGCGGCTGCTGCGCGGTGGATACGATTCCGATCGCGTCGCTTGCAGCGGTTGATGTGAGTCGGGGTATGGGCGTCAGCGAGAGCCGCGTACTGGGAGGGATGGCCTTCGGGCTCATCGCCGGGGTGGGCGCTGGTTGGGCCATCGGCGTACTGGGTTGTCGAGCGCCCAACGCGGGAGAGTTTTGTGTTCTTGGCATTCCATACTGGGCGACGATACTCGGCGCGGGTGGGCTTGCCGCGGGCGCGCTGTGGGGCATGGAGTCGAAGACGGAACGCTGGGACCGCATCTACCCGCCTCGGCGCGCCTCGCTATTCGTGAGCCCGAGTAAGGACCGCGGCTTCGCGATCGGTGTGGTGATTCCGCTCGACATAGGCTCGATTGGCGATGTAGCTGCTAGACTGTGAGCTCCGAATAGCATCTGCCAGTGGTGTCGCGGTAGAGCGCAGCGCTAGTCTGGAGCGCGGTCGCCAGTCCGCAGGAGCTCCGCGAATTCCTCCGGCAGGCCGGCCGCGATCACGCCGCGCGCCGCGGCCTCCACGTCGTAGCCCACACGCACGAGCTCCACCCCAATCGGCTGCGTGCTGGCGTCGAGCAGGACGTAACCGGCTCGCCAGTCGCCATCCTTCGGGCGCCCCACGCTTCCGGTATTCACGAAGTGAATGCCATCCACCTCGCGGTGCCATGGCTTATGCGTGTGGCCGAAGCACAGGACGTCGCTCGCCTCGAGCCCGGCCTGCTTGGCCATCTTCGCGAGGAACGCGTCGCTGCGGTCCTCGGTGACGTAGACGAGGTTGTTCGTCGGGGTTGCGTGCACCAGGGTGATGGTCGGGCCGGCGATGTGACCGCCGAGCGGCCTGATATCGATTCGGAATGGCAGCGCTGCCAGCGCTCTCCTGGTCTGTGACGATACGTGCGCCCGTGTCCACTCGTAGCTGATGTGCGAGAGCTCTTCCTGTCTCGCGCTCTCCGACTTGCAGCCGCAATGCTTGTAGTCGGCGGCGACGGTGCTGTCGTAGTTGCCGGCCACTCCGGGGATGCTCGCTGAAGCGAGCAGCTCGACGACTTCGTTCGGCCACGGACTGTAGCCCACGAGGTCGCCCAGGTGATAGGTCGCGCCGACATCGGCTC
>DATCXG010000258.1:0-2164 GCA_036565945.1 Gemmatimonadaceae bacterium | reverse complement strand
TGGCAGGGGCCGAGCGTACGCTCCAGCACCGACGACACCTACGCGGCCGATGTCTTCAGCGCCTTCGTGGACGACGAGCAGTCGACGCTGCAGAAGCGGCTGGTGGACTCGGGAGTCTTCCACACGGCCTCGTTCGGGTATCAGACGCTCGATCACACGGGCCCGATCAGCTTCGTGGGTACCACATCGATGGACAAGCTCGCAGCCGCGCTCACGGTGCTGCAGGCCGAACTGATGAGCATGAGCACGGACGACTACTTCGATCTCGAGCTTCTGAAGGTCGTGGAGAAGCGAAGGAGCGTGGCCACGGCTTTCGAGCTGGAGGAGAGCATCGGGCTCGCGCACACCGTGGGCTACTGGTGGTCCGTGGCGGGGCTCGACTACTACCTGGACTACGCCGACAATCTCTCGAAGCGGAGCGCGGCAGACCTCAGCGGATTCGTGGCTCGCTACATCAACGACAAGCCATTCGTGATAGGCGTGCTCACGCCCGAGAAGGAGGCGCCGAAGGTGCGCGCCTTCCTCGGGCAGTACCTCCAGATGGTTTCGGCATCGCGATGAAAATGCAAAGTGCAGGCTCGTGGATGCGCCACGGTTTCGCGGCCCTTGCGGTGGCCGCCTCGCTCACGATCGCCGGCTGCGCCACCGCGCGTCCGGAGAAGACTCTCACCGCTACCACGGAAGACGGGAATCTGGTGCCGCTCGACAGCGTCACCTTCTCCTACAATGTGGGCGGGGTACACGTCATCCAGCGCCCGTCATTCGGTAACGAAGTAGTCTCGGCGCACCTCTATCTTCTGGGCGGCACGCGGCAGCTCACACCGGCTACGCAGGGGATCGAGAAATTACTCCTCTGGACCTCCGAGTACGGAACGGCCCAGTACCCGGGCGACTCCACTCGCGCCGCCTGGGCGCGCACCGGGAGCCAGCTTCTCATCTCGGCCGACGACGACTGGACACTCTTCGGATTCCGCGGAATCAATCAGGAGTTCGATTCCTCCTGGAACGTGTTCGCCGAGCGGGTGATGCACCCGACGATCGCATCGAAGGATGTGGCACTGGTGCGCTCGCAGCTCATCGGCGGGATCCGCCAGCGCATCAGCGATCCCGACAGCTACGCGATGGTGCTCGCCGACAGCGTCGCTTTCGCGGGCCACCCATACGGGCTCCAGACCAGCGGCACCGAGGCGTCGCTCTCGTCGCTCGACTCCGCGGCGCTGGCCACTTACCAGGCAACGCAGATGGTCACCTCGCGGATGCTGCTCGTGGTAGTGGGGAACCTCACGCGTCCGAAGCTCGAGGCCGCAGTCGCGCGTACGCTGGCGAACCTCCCCGCTGGCAACTACGTGTGGACCCTTCCGGCGCCGATCCCCGCGAGCCCCACTTCGGTGACGATGATCCAGCGCCCTGTGGCGACGGACTACATCCTTGGACTCTTCCAGGGGCCGACGGCGTCGGAGAGCGATTACGCGGCGCTGCGCGTGGCGACGGCGCTTCTGTCATCGAGGATGCACAGCGAGATCCGCGAGGAGCATGGTCTGAGCTACGCCGCCGGCGCACCGTACATCGAGCGTGGGATCGGCACCGGCGCGGTGTACGTCAGCACATCCGCGCCATCCACCGTGCTCCCGATGATCCGGAAGGCGATTAAGGACATGAAGCAGCTGAACTGGGGAGTGTACGGCATGCGCCACTTCACCGACCAGTTCGTGATGGATTTTCTGGCCGAGAACATGACGAGCACCGCGCAGGCGGACTTCCTGGCGAGGGCGCAGCTCTACCGCGGCGACTATCACCTCGCTGGCAAGTCGATGGAGGACCTCCGGCATCTCTCGAGCATCCAGCTCCGGAACGTCTCGCAGAAGTACTTCCAGCACATCCACTTCGTGTACCTGGGCGACACCACCCGCGTATCCCGTTCGGCGTTCGAGGGGTTCTAGACGGGTGGGAGGAACAGTACTGACACGGAACCAACCGGCATCCACCTCCTCACCTCCAGCGAGATACTGAGGGTCCTCGGGCAGCGGCTCAGCCTGGGAGCAGTGCCAGCCGAGCCAACCGGCTACCAGACAAACTTTCCGCGACATGGCCTTCGGATTGCCGGTGTGATGGCGTGCTGAACGTGCCAATTCCGTGGCCACGGGCCGCGCCTTCGAATCGGCTC
>DATCXG010000212.1:0-8439 GCA_036565945.1 Gemmatimonadaceae bacterium | reverse complement strand
GGCGGCGACCGCGACGAGAGTGCGTAGGAGCATCGGCGAGATCCCGCGAGGGTTACATGGGATGGCACTCCGTATATCGGAATGCGAAGGCATGGGCAGGCCGAATGGGACGGCATGTGACTGCCAGAGGTAGCGTGTTCGTACGCATGGCCTACGTCAAGCCCACCCTGTAACTGGGACTGGGCTCCCTTACCGCCGATCCACCTTGGTCAGCGCCAGGCGAATGAGCTCCGGAGCGGTGACGCCCCGGCCGCCGCCATCGAGCGCTGCTCGCACAGCCTTCTCGGCGTCGGCGGTGTTGTAGCCCAGCGAGACGAGCGCGCGAAGTGCATCATCCGCGGCTGCGCCCCCTGGTCGCGGCCCAGTGCCAACGTCCACGCTCACGTCGCCGAGCTTGTCGGCCAGATCGAGTATGATGCGCTCGGCCTTCTTCCGCCCCACCCGCGGTACGCTCTGCAGCGTTGCCACGTCGCCTTCTACTATGGCACGTACGAGCCGTTCGGCCGAGAGCGCGGAGAGCATGCCCAGCGCGAGTGCGGGCCCCACTCCGCCAGCCGTGAGGAGTCGTTGGAATACCCTCCGCTCGAACGGATCCGAGAAGCCGAAGAGCATCCATGCGTCGTCGCGCACCACCAGGTGGGTGTGGAGCGCTGCCTCTTCTCCCACCGCGGGCAACTTCTCGTACACCCCGAGCGGTATCGCCATCTCGTAGCCGACGCCGCCGGCGGTGAGGATCTCGATGCGATCGAGGTCCTTGGCGAGGAGGCTGCCCAGAACGTATGAGATCATGACCTGTGCCCGTGCTCGTTATTCAACCGAGGGATGCGCGCGCTCATGATGTGCGCCAGCGCGGCAGCCGTGCCGTCAGCGGCGTCGTTGGGCTGCGGTGGAGTGCGGAGGCGCAGCAGGCGCGCCACCATGAATTGCACCTGCTCCTTGGTGGCCGCTCCCCTGCCCACCACGGCCTTCTTGATCTCGGCTGGCGGGTACTCGTAGATCTCCACCCCGGCCTGCGCGGCGGCGAGCAGCAGCACCCCGCGCGCGTGGCCGAGCACCACTGTGGTGCGCACGTTCTTGGCGTAGAACACGTCCTCCACCGAGACAGCCTGCGGTTTATGGCGTGCGATGAGCGCACTCATGTCTTCGTACAGCTCGCGCAATCGGACCGGGAGGGGGTCGCGCGACGTGGTTCGGATCACGCCGCACTCGATGAGCGAGAGGGAGCCAAAAGGCTCCCCCGATACCACTCCGTAGCCGGTGGCTGCGGTGCCCGGATCTATGCCGAGCACGATCACTGAAGCCGGCTCACGCCCTGGCCATCTCGGCCAGGTCTATGTCGAAGTTGGCATCGACCTTCTGTACGTCATCAAGGTCGTCGAGCTCTTCCATGAGCCTGAGCAGTGACTCGGCGCTCTTCCCCTCCACGTGTACCGTGGTCTGGGGGATCATGGCAATCTCCGCCTCCTGCGTGGCGATCCCCGCCGCCTCGAGCGCGCCCTTCACCGTATGGAGGGTGAGGGGGTCTGTGGTGACGATGTACTGGTCGCCTTCCACCTGGAGGTCATCGGCGCCGGCCTCGAGTGCGGCCTCCAGCGCGGCTTCCTCATCGTAACGGGTGGCATCGATGTAGATCTGCCCCTTGCGGTCGAACATCCAGGCTACCGAATTGGACGCGCCCAGGTTGCCGCCGCCACGGGAGAGCTTGTGCCGTATGTCGGCCACGGTGCGGGTGGGGTTGTCGGTGAGCGTGTGGATCAGGAGCGCGACGCCACCGGGGCCGTAGCCCTCGTAGGTGATCTCGTGGTAGTCGATTCCCTCCAACTCACCCGTGCCCTTCTTGATGGCGCGCTCGATGTTGTCCTTGGGCATCGACGCGGCGCGCCCCGCCTCGATGGCGGTACGCAGTCGAGGGTTCCCAGCGGGATCTCCACCGCCAGCCTTGGCCGCGACCGTGATTTCGCGGATGAGCTTGGTAAACGCAGCCCCCCGCTTCGCATCAGCGGCGGCCTTGTAGTGCTTGATCTGTTTCCACTTACTGTGACCCGCCATGCCCTACTCCGTGTCGGTGCCGGATTCAGTCCCTTGAGAGGCCAATGAACGAATATAACAACAGGGTTCAGGGGGCAGGGTTCAGGGTGCAGGGAACGGCTCGTGTCGCGGAGCTCTCTACTCCGAGGCAGTTCCTGAATCCTGCCCCCTGAACCCTGAACCCCGTAGTCAACCCGGTTCCACCATGTCCTCGAACCTCAGCCACTGCTTGTAGAAATACAGATCGACGTACGCAGTGGGGCCATTGCGGTTCTTGAGGATCGCCAGCTCGGCGGCACCCTCCTGGCCGGCCCCGCCGGAGTAGATCTCTTCGCGATAGAGGGCCAACGCTATATCGGCGTGTTGTTTGACAGCGCCGAGGACGCCGAAGTCGTCGAGCACCGGTCGGTTATCCGGATGCGCGCGGAGGAGGGCGGGGAGTTGGGCGGTGAGCAGCACGGCCACTCGAGCGTCCACGGCGGCCGACTTGAGCAGGCGAACGGCAGTGGCGAGCTCTTCATCCTGTGGCAGCTTGCCCGCAGGCACACCCTGCAGCGAGTCCACCACCACCAGCTCGCACTCGTCCTTCAGTGCACGCACACGCTCCGCGATCTCGTCGGCGCCGCTGCCATTCCCGTTTATCGATATGCGCGAGATGCCAGGCAGCGCGTCGCGCATCCGGAGCGCCGCCGCCCCCACGGAGGCCCGCGTCGAGTCGTCGAGCTTGCCCTGTCGAATGCTGTCTATCGTGGCTCGCCCCTCGATCGCGAGTGCGCGCTCCAGGAGCCGGGGGATGTCCATCTCGCCAGTGATGAGCTCCACCTCGTGGCCCGCGGCCCGTGCGCGCAGCGCGATCGCCAGCGCCAGTGCCGACTTGCCCGATCCCACATCGCCTCCCAGAACTACCAGATCGCCGTGGCGCAGCCCGCCGCCGAGCAGGTGGTCAAGGCTTGGGAAGCCGGTAGGTATCCCATCCGGAGGCGCGACCCCATCCACAACGGCATCGACACGCGTGAGGAGCAGCGAAAGTGGCGATATGTCGGTACGTACTGGCATGAGGCCACAAGATACGTATTGGGTTGCAAGTAGGCCATATGGCTAGCAGGCAACACTCGGCATCGCTACATTCAGCCAGCATGGCGCAGCCCCTCAAGTCGGTGCTCTGGATCGACGACGAGGCCGATCTCCTCGAGTCACACCGTATCTTCCTACGTGAGAAGGGTTTCGAGGTTGACGCGGCCACCAACGCGGATGACGCCGTCGAGATGTTGCGCCGGCGACCGTATGGCATCGTGCTACTGGATGAGCAGATGCCGGGCAAACGCGGGCTCGAGGCGTACCGGGAGATTCGCGAGGTCGATCCGCTTCTCCCTATAGTGATGGTCACCAAGAGCGAGGAGGACGCCACGCTCCGCGAGGCGCTGGGCATGGACGTCCGCGACTACCTCGTCAAGCCGATCAATCCCCGGCAGGTGCTGACCGTCATCACTCGCGTCCTCGAGGGCCCGCGCATCCGGCAGCAGGCCATCGCCCGCTCCTTCGTGGAGCGCTTCAGGACGATGGAGCTCGAGCGCGAGCGTACGATCGGTTGGCGTGACTGGATCTCCCGATACTCCGAGATGGTGGAGTGGGATCTCGCGCTCACGCAGGCGCGCGAACAGAGCCTGTATGACTCACTTCAGGCGCTCTACCCGGACCTCCGGCGCGAATTCGCGGCCTTCATGCGTGACGCTTACCCCGCCTGGCTGCGCGACCTGGAAGGTGACCGTCCGGCGCTATCCATAGATGTGGTGAGCGAGTTTCTGCTCCCGATACTGGAACAGTCGTCGGTGGCCGTGTTCATCGTCATCGATTGCCTTCGACTCGACCAGTGGCAGGTACTCCAGCCGCTCCTCGCACCGCACTTCGAGGTGGAGACTACCTACCACTTCTCGATTCTCCCCACTGCCACGCCGTACTCGCGCAACGCGCTATTCAGCGGGCTCTTCCCGGCGGAGATCGCCTCCCGCTACCCCGATTGGTGGGGCGAGCGCGAGGACGAGTCGCTCAACGCGCACGAGAGAGAGCTCCTGCAGGCGCATCTCCGCGATCTGCGGGTTCCCGCGCCGGTGCGCTACGAGAAGATCTCCTCGGCCGCTGATTCTGCCGACCTGGAGCGCCGGGTATCCCGGGCGATCGCCCCCGAGGGGGTGAGCGCGTTCGTCTTCAACTTCGTGGATCTCCTCACCCACGGACGTAGCGAGTCGGCCATTCTGTACGAGGTGGCGCGCGATGAGGTGGCGTTGCGCCAGATCACCCGACAGTGGTTCGAGAGGTCGGTACTCTTCACGCTGCTCAAGGAGGCGTCTCGGCGGGGCGTCCCAGTGCTCGTGACGAGCGACCACGGATCCATCCACTGTATGACGCCCGCCACGGTGTTCGCCAAGCGCGATGCCACGGCGAACCTCCGCTTCAAGTTCGGTGAGGATCTGCGCGCCGAGCGCGCCGAGCACGCACTGCTCTTCTCCAACGCCGACGATCTGCGGCTGCCGCGCCGCGGACTCGGCACCAACTCCCTGTTCGCGGTGGGCGACACGTTCTTCGTATATCCTACCAAGCTGCGGGAGTATCAGGCACGCTACCGCGGATCGTTTCTCCACGGCGGCGTCACGCCCGAGGAGGTAATCCTCCCCGTGGCGCTGCTCACTCCACGTCGCTGAGTGTACTTCTACCGCAGACTGCTGGGATTTCTCCGGCCCCATGGATGGCGGATGGCCGGGACCATCGTCGCCAACTTCATCGGGGCGGCTCTGGATGGCTACGCGTTCGCGTTGCTCATCCCCTTCCTCAACTCGCTCTTCAACCAGCCGCAGCTCCCTCTGGGGCAGGGCTGGGTAAACGACTTCCTTCACGCTACCATCGGGGCGCTGCTCGACCCGGCGAATCCGATGCGTTCGCTGCGGAACGTCATCCTGATCATCCTGGCCACCGTAGCGGCGAAGAATCTGTTCATCTGGATCGCTGGTACGCTGGGCGCGGAGCTTCAGGAGTACGTGACGCGCGACCTGCGCGACAGCGTGTACCGTCATCTGCAGCTCCTGCCGATGGGGTATTTCACGCGGACCAAGACGGGCCAGATCCTCTCCCGCGTGCTGTCCGACACCGAGCAGACTCGGACGCTGATCACCCAGCTCGTGACGAAGGCGCTATCGGCGGTGGCGCTGGTGGTCATCTACATAGCGTACCTGGCCGGAATCTCCCTGAAGCTCACGCTGGTGGCGCTGGTGGCCGCGCCGCTGCTCACGCTCGCGCTCCAACCGCTTCTGCGCCGGCTGCGCCGCGGCTATCGCCGGCTGCGCAACGACCATGGCGAGATGATGAGCGTTCTGCAGGAGAGCGTGAGCGGCGTTCGACTGATGAAGTCATTCGGTGCCGAGCGCCATGAGGAGGCCAGGTTCGTGGGCGCCAGCCACCGGTATTCGGGCGGCCTGGTGCGCATGGCCCGGGTGGCTCTCGTGGCACAACCCATCACCGAGACGCTCGGCACGGTCATCACGGTCCTGCTGCTCTGGATCGGAGCGCACCTGGTGCTCGTGGAGCACTCGCTACAGGCGTCGCAGTTCCTCGTCTTTCTCACCTTCGTGATGCGGCTCCTGCAGCCGCTCAAGCAGCTCTCCCAGATCCCGGCCGTGGCGCAGAACGCCTTCGCATCCGCCGAGCGGTTGTTCGACGTGCTGGACAGCCCGACGGAGCAGGCGCTGGACAAGGGGACCAGGGAGGTGGACGGTTTTCACGAATCGCTGGTGTTCGATGACGTGTACTTCGCCTACAACGAAGATCAGGCACCAGTGCTCGCGGGCATCAGTTTCACGGTCCGGAAGGGCGACGTGGTTGCTCTCGTGGGAGCGAGTGGAGCAGGGAAGACGACGCTGGTGGATCTCATCCCCCGGCTCTACGCACCCACTCGGGGGCGAATCCTGCTCGACCAGGTGGACACGCGCGACATCAAGCTGGCGTCGCTGCGCTCGCTCACCGGGATCGTGAGTCAGGAGACCGTGATCTTCAATGACACGGTGCGCAACAACATCGCGTACGGTGACGCCGGCCGGTACAGCGACGATCAGATAGAGGCAGCAGCGCGCGCGGCCAACGCGCACGGTTTCATAGAGGAGCTTCCCCAGGGGTACGAGACGCCGCTGGGTGAGCGCGGTACGCGCCTCTCTGGCGGTCAGCGTCAGCGGATTGCCATTGCCCGTGCTCTGTTGGTGGACCCACCCATCCTCATCCTCGATGAAGCCACCTCGGCGCTCGATACCGAGTCGGAGCGTCTCGTACAGGAGGCGATCGACCGCCTGCTGGAGGGGCGCACGGTGCTGGTGATCGCGCACCGGCTCTCCACCATCCAGAACGCTACAGAGATCCTGGTGATGGACCGGGGGCGCATCGTGGAACGTGGCACTCACCTCGCGCTTCTGGAGCAACAGGGCGTCTACCACCGCCTGCACGGTCTGCAGTTCGGCGAGCGGGAGCCGGCTGGCCGGGCCTGAAGTGCGAATTCTGTTCTACCATTCATCGCCCGAGTGGACGGGCAGCGCACGGGCGATGGCCACGCTGGCCCGAGGGCTGAGCGAGCGAGGTCACTCCGTCACTGTCGTCTGCCCGCTGGGCAGTCCAGTGGAGCAGCGGCTCGAACGTGGTGCTTACGAGGTGCTCCGATTCGGGTTTGACGGGACGTTGGCCAGCGCGGCCGGGCGGTTGCGGAGCGTGTTGCAGAAGCGGTTCGTCCAGGTGGTGTGCGTGCACTCGGAGCGGGAGCAGATGGTGTCGGCCATCGCCGCGCGCCTTGCCGGTCGCGCGGCGATCATTCGCCGCATCCCCGCCGGCGCCCAGCCGGTGCTCGGCGCGCGCGCCAGATTCGCCACGCGGCTCTCGACGACCGGTTTCGTGTTCGCCTCGGAGGAGGACGCCCACGGCGCTCGCGCGCTCCCACTGGCGCGGCTGGCTCCGGCCGTGGTTCCGCTCGGTGTGCGCGACGCTGTGTACGAGGCTGTGCGGCCCGCATTGCGCACCGCCGGAGCCGGTACCGCGAAGCGGGTTCTGGTGTGCGCCTACGACCGCGCCGCGCGCGTGCGCGCCGGGAACGTGCTGCGGGTGGCGGCGCTCCTCGCGGATCGGCACCCCGAGCTCCGGCTCATCTTCCTGGGACCGGGTCCGGATGACGCGGATCTGCGCGTGCACGCCGCGGCGCTCCGCATCGCTCGCATGGTGAGCTTCATGGGTGAGCGCGATGACTATCTCTCGATCCTCGCTCTCGCGGACCTCGGCTGGGTGGTGGCGGGTGGCGATGACGGGGCCTACGCGCTCCTGGACTTCCTCGGTTCGAGTGTTCCGGTGATCGCTGAACGCGGCACGCTCGCGGAGCAGTATGTACCCGACGGCATCGCTGGGATCGTGCTGGCGCCGGGCAATGCGCACGACGGGGCTGCCGCGGTGGCGCGCCTCCTTGCGCACGACGACCGCAGGGCGGCCATGGGCAGCGCCGGGCGTACGCGCGTGGCCCGCGAGTTCACGGAACAAGCGATGGTGGACGCGTTCGAGCGCGCGGCCATCGCCGCGAGTGACCGGTCGGTGTGGTAGAGGACGCGATGAGTGGCACACCCGTACCAGCAGCGACCACGCTTGCGCCGTCGCTGGCCCACAGACTGGAGTACGGCGCGCTTCGCGCGTTCATCGGCGCGCTCGGTATGCTGCGGTGGGAGCGGGCCGTACGCGCAGGTGCAGCGTTGGGGCGGCTGGCGTATCGACCGATGGGCATCCGCCGAGAGGTCGTGGAGCCGCAGATAGCAGCCGCTTTCCCGGAGCTCGACGCGGCATCCGTCCGATCGCTCGCTCGCCAGGCGTTCGAACATCTGGGGCGCGTCACCGTGGAGACCGCGCTCCTCTCGCGCATAGATCCGGCGCGAGTGCTCGAGCTCTTCGCCGAGGTCCAGGGGTGGGACATAGTCGAGCGACTGCTCTCGCGCGGACGGGGGCTCATCATGGTGACGGGTCATCTGGGGAACTGGGAGCTGGGAGGCGCGTACATAGCCGCGCGGGGAGTGAAGCTCGATGTGGTCGTGCGACGCATGGGCAACCCGCTGTTCGATGCGTATCTCACCCGTACCCGCTCGCGGCTGGGGATGGCTGTGGTACGCGATCACGCCGCCGTGCGCCGTGCGCCGCGCACGCTCCGTTCGGGCGGTGCTGTGGCATTTCTCACCGATCAGGCGGGACGAAACATCGCGTCCATCTTCGCACCCTTCTTCGGCCGCCCGGCGAAAACGCCGAGGGGGCCGGCGGTCTTCGCGCTCCGGCTCGATACCCCCGTGGTGTTCGGGGTTGCACTACGGCTGGCGGACGGGCGATACCGTCTGATATTCGAGGAGATCCCTG
>DATCXG010000194.1:0-4961 GCA_036565945.1 Gemmatimonadaceae bacterium | reverse complement strand
CGGATTCGGCCGCTGTCGCGCCGACAGTGCCGGCATCGGGTGATTCGCTATCGGCGCGCGACTCCACTACCCGGTCAAAGGCACCCGCGCCCCCGTCCACCGATTCGCTCTCCACACCCGCCGTTCGGCGCCCCCGCTCGGCGCCGCCCGCCGATACCACCTCCCGGCACTGACGTGCGCCGCTTCTTCGGAATCCTGCTCGTCATCACCGGCGTGGCGCTCCTGGCTTTCGTGGGGTTCGACTACGCCGTGGGATCACGCGCGCGCGATAGAGCGCGCGCTAGCTGGGATGCCATCACGGCGAGCAAGGCCATCGCCGCGACTGGCGATAGCATCGATCTCCTACGCCTGCGCCGCCCCCTCGCGCACGGCGCCCCGATAGGACGCCTGCTCATCCCGTCCATTGGTCTCGATGAGGTGGTGGTGGAGGGGGTGGATGAGGCTCAACTCGAGGCCGGGCCTGGTCACGTACCCGAGAGCGTGCTCCCCGGGGAGGACGGGAACGCGGTGATCTCCGCCCATCGCGACCGGCACTTCCATTCCCTTGGCACCGTCACGCTCGGCGATACGGTGATCACCGAGACTCTCGCCGGACTCCGGCGCTGGGTGGTGTCCGGGCGTCGAATCGCCGAGGCCGGGCAGCCCGCGATATTCCCGACCAACGAGCCAGTGCTGACCCTCACGACTTGCTGGCCGATTCGCTACGTGGGCCCGGCGCCGGATCGCCTCCTGCTCACGGCGAAACCGGTACAGTGACGCTATCTGCCCCACCCCGTGTCCGAGGATGACCCGATCTTGCTCGGGCGCCTGAGACACGTGTCCTTGACGCTGGCGCGGCGCGCTCGTATGCATGCTAGTAAGTGAAGGATCTGCCCCAGTTCGCTCCCGCCAGCTCCACTCCCCGTCGTATCCCACATCTTGGACTATCCATGCCCTTTCGTCGCACCCTGATTTCTGCCTGCACGGTACTTACCGCGCTCTACATCGCACCGGCGCTTCGCGCACAGGGAGCGGTGCGCGCGTCGGGAGTAACCACAGCTGAGATTGACGGGGATCTTCGCTTCCTCTCGTCTGACCTCGTGGAGGGGCGCGCGCCGGCTTCGCGCGGGGGGCGCCTCGCGACGGAGTACATCGCCTCTCGCCTGCTCGCTGCCGGCGTGGAGCCGGGTGTGAAGGGCTCGTATTTCCAGGATGTCCCGATCGACGTGGTCAGCATCGACTCCAGTGCGGTTGCCGTCGCCGCGTCGGGCAAGGCCACGGCCACCCTGCGGCAGAGCGAAGATGTGGTGGTCTGGGCCGGTTCGGCGGTTCCCAGGAGCGCGGCACACGGCGAGCTCGTGTTCGTGGGCTACGGTGCCAGTGCGCCGGAGTACCGCTGGGACGATTTCAAGGGCGTGGATGTGAAGGGCAAGGTACTGCTGGTCCTCGTCAACGACCCTCCGGCCCCGGCCTCCGAAGCCGAGCTGTTCGGCGGGAAGGCGATGACCTACTACGGGCGATGGACGTACAAGTTCGAGGAAGCCGAGCGACGCGGCGCGGCCGGCATGCTGATCATCCACACCACGGCGGAGGCCAGCTACCCCTGGCACACGGTGGTGAGCTCGTGGACCACCGATCAGTACATGCTTCCTCGGAATGCCTCGCTCCCGGCGCCCCTGGGCTTCCGCGGCTGGATCACGAACAGCGCGGCTAAGGCGCTTCTGGACCAGGCCGGGCTCAACCTCGATTCGCTGCGGGTGCGTGCGGCATCCCGCGAGTTCCGTCCGGTTCCTACTGGTGTCGACATCGATGTCTCATTCGCCAACCAGGTGCGGCGGATGGAGAGCCGGAACGTGGTAGGTGTGGTGCCCGGTCGTGCGGGCTCGTTGAGCGATGAATATGTGGTGTACAGTGCACACTGGGATCACTTCGGCATCGGCCCCAAGGTCGATGGCGATTCCATCTACAACGGGGCGCTCGATAACGCATCGGGAGTAGCGTCGCTGCTCGCGGTGGCGCGTTCTGCCGCGCAGTCGCCGCGCCCGCGCCGATCACAGCTGTTCGTCTTCGTAACGGCGGAGGAGGCGGGGCTGCTCGGCTCGTCCTATTTTGCGCAGAATCCTACAGTGCCAGCGCGGAATATTATCGCTGACCTCAACATGGACGTCGTTACCCTCGAAGGCCGCGTTCGCGATCTCACTGTTCTTGGTGCAGACAAGTCGTCGCTGGGAACCATGCTCGGGCACTTCGTCTCGCAGCGCAACATGCGGATCTCTCCCGAAGACCACCCTGAGGCCGGCCACTTCTACCGCTCCGATCACTTCTCGTTCGCCAAGGTGGGCATTCCGGCGGTATCCATCGGTGCCGGGACGGACTACGTGGGACGGCCGAAGGGGTGGGGACAGGCGCGTGGGGACGAGTACACCGCCAAGCACTATCACCAGCCGTCGGACGAATACCGAGCGGACTTCGACCTCGGTGGTGCCGCTCAGATCGCTCAGATCGTCAAAGATTTTGGAGCCACACTGGCGAACTCGCCGGTGAAGCCGAAGTGGAGCGCCGACGCCGAGTTCAAGTCGCCCACTGCCGACGAGAAGTAGGGAACTTGTGGCGCCGACGCCGCCGCGCCGGCGCTACGGCGCACGGCCCGCGGGGGCGCTATCTTACAGGAGTCAGCCCGCTTACCGTGCACTGCAGGCGGCCCTTGGGCGGGCGTGAAACTGGCATTATGCGGGCTTGCAGTCAATACAACAGCTTGAACTCATCAGTTGTCCGATTTAGTAGTTTAGGCATACCGACACGTTGGAGGTTCCCATCGCCATGCCTACCCCTTTTCTGAGTTCGGAAGAGTACGACGAGCGGGCGCACCAACTCTATAACGAGGGTGAGTACGACGAGGCGCTCGATGTACTCAAGGAGGGGCTCGCGCTCTACCCGAATTCGGTAGAGTTACACATTGGGGTTGGTTATGCACGACTCGCGCGTGAGGAGTATGCGTGGGCTCGGCAGAGCTTCGAGAAGTCGCTGGTGCTCGACCCCGAGCACGAGGACGCACTGGCCGGCCACGGTGAGACGCTGCTCAAATTCGGGCAGCGTGATCAGGCGCTGGCGGCTTTTCAGCGGATCCTGGAGCTCGGCTACGCGGACGACATCGACCTGATTCTCCAGGTAGGTCGCGCTCTGTTCCGCGAGGAGCTAATGGACCAGGCGCGCGAGTTTTTCGAGATCGCCGTGCGCGAGGCGAACGAGCTCGCCGAGGCCGCGGCTTGTCTGGGCTACGTCCTCCACCGGCAGGGCGATGACCAGGGTGCGATAGCCAGTCTGCAGCGCGCGCTTCAGCTCGATGATGAGCACGCCGAGGCACGCATCTACCTGGCCAACATCCTCTACGACCGTGGCGAGTACGAGTCAGCGTTGTACCACCTGGAGCACACCGAGCCGGGCGACCACTGGGACGAGTTGGGCATCTGGCGGCTGGTGGAGCTGAAGAAGTCGCTCTACCGGCTTCCCGACGAGGACCCCGAGTTGCGTCCCTGGGAGGAGCGTCTGGGTGAGCTGGCCGGCGAGGTTGACGATATCGACGACCTTCTCTCGGAGATCGAGACGCGGGCGATGGAGGAGGAGGCTCGCAACGAGGGCGCTGGCCGGGGACAGCTGGAGCTCTTCGGGGTGTTGCTCAACGACCTGGCCGACCGCCGGGGTGGGAGTGTGGGCAGTGGGAACGGTGCCGTGGACGAGCGTGTGGAGCACAGCATCACGACCACGGATGGTCGCCAGTACGCCGGGAGCTGGGAGCGGATTGTCCGGGCGATGCGCGATGCCAACAAATCGATGGCGGGTCGCTCGCTGCAGGAGTTCATGGCTACGGAGGCGCGCCGCGGCTACTCACTGACCGGGGTGAAGATCCCGACGGCCGACGCCGAGAGTTTCATCCGTGGCAGCGCGAGCGCGGGGTTACTCCGTATAGTTCGGTGACCGTCTCTGATCGCCGGTCGGCGCTCGCTGCCCTTGCGGCGGCGCGGCCGGGCCTCGCCGAGCTCGACCCAGCGCGCCACCCAGAGGACGTTGCCGCCGACATCATAGATATCTGGAGCTCGGTCGAGACCGCCCTGCGTTCACTCGTAGGCGGCTCGGTTCTCACCGGGCAGCCGCTCATCCGCGAGCTGCGCGAGCGGGAGCTCATATCGCTCGCGCAGGCGCACTCGCTCCTGGAGCTCCTGGCGGTTCGCGAACGGGTGGACCGCAGCGACTATCTCCCCACCGAGGCCGACATAGGGGTGGTGCGGGAAGCCTACACCGAGCTCGAGACTAGTCTGCTCGACTCCGCAGCCGAGTCGGCTGGCACCAGCAGATCGTCGTCGGCCGTGCCGTCGGGTGCGGTGGCGCCTGGTGCAGAGGTGCCTGGTGCAGTGGCGTCGGCTGCGGAACCGCAGACAGTCTATGTACCGCCGGCGTGCGAGGGTGGAGCGCGCCGTGGCCGCATTGTGCTCGTGGCGCTGGTCGTGCTCGCGACGGTACTCCTGGCCGCGTGGGGGGTGTACTACTACCTGTCGAATCGCGCGGCCGTCCCGGGCGACCTCGCCGCCGCGATGGCCGCGTACACCAACGGCCAGCCAGAGGCAGCTCGTGCGGCCTTCCTGGATGCCGCGCGTGCGCACCCGGCACTCGCCCTGCCGCACCTCTACCTTGGTAGGATAGCACGTGACGAGGGCGACTTCGTCACCGCTGGCAGCGAGCTCAAGACGGCTGTGGAGCTCGAGCCGCGGAACGTGCAGGCGCTACGCGAGCTGGGTGCGTTCTTCCTCGCCCGTGGTACCCGGTTCGCCAGCGAGGGTCGTTCGGACCTGGCCACCGCCGACTACAACGCAGCCCGCCGCAGCTACACCGAAGTAATCACTCTCGCGCCTACCGACTCGGTGGCGCTGGGATACCTCGGTTGCGCGCTCGAGCGCCTGGGTCGCACGGAGGAGGCCGCAAACTGG
>DATCXG010000191.1:0-3648 GCA_036565945.1 Gemmatimonadaceae bacterium | reverse complement strand
CATCTGACCAGGCAGCTCGGGAATCGCGAACGTCAGAGCCAGAGCATCCGCCAAGTCCGGCGAGCGACCGATCAATTTCTTGATGATCTCCTTCGGAGCCATCAGCAGCTTGCCATCCTTGAACGTGTAGGTCAGCTCTGTGAGCTCTGCGACCAGAGCGGGCACGTTGGGCAGCGCGCCGCCGCGCTTCACCCACTCTGCCAGCGACCAGTGCATCTCCGCTCGCCGGTTGAAGTAGGTATTGTTGATCGCAGGAGCGTGGAACTGGATTGAGAGTGGCGACTCGCCAGCGACGATCAGCGCATCTTCCGTCGACTGTCCCCAGCCGCCCGTCGCATCGATGAGAGCGATCTCCCAATTCCAGCGCTTCTTCGCGAGGAGCGCACGGGCCGCGATCTCGTGACCACGCTTGCCGCGCATCTCCACGGGGTTGAACGCTGCTAGCCCCTGCCGCGGGAACAGCACGGTGCGATCGTCCCCGAACCGCGCGCAGTCGATCCCGAGCCGCTTCTGCGAGTACGCATACGCCTCGCGATCCAGGTGCCGACCCATCGAGTCCCGTACCTCGTCCGGCGTCAGGAGCGCGTTCAGGGATCCGAGCGGGAACTCGCCCAGGATGTAGGCCATCACCCACGGGTTGTCGCGACCGTAGAGCTGAATCTGCTCCTTCGCCCACTCCAGCCCGATACGTGGTGAGCGCAGCGGGTTGTCCGGATCCCCGGTGATCCGTATGAGATTCCAGAGGTGCGACTGCACCGTGGCTGCCTGATAGAGCGCGCCCTGATGCGATGTCGGGTTGCCGGATTGCAGGATCCGCCCCCACTCGCAGTTCGATAGACCCTGCTCCGCAGAGCGCAGCACCGCGGGCGGCATATCGCCCGACTCGTCGACCAGGTAGAAGATCGACTGCGCGTGCAGCCCGGAGAGCGTCCTGCCTTGCGACTCCGCATCCGCTTTCTTCGCGAACGATCGAGCGCTGAGGAACCAGGTATCCGGGAAGTCGCGCTGGAAGATCTTCGCTGCCGTCATCTCGAAGGCAGCCATGAGCACCGGCGAGCGTTCCCGCCAGAGCGCCAGCTCTTTCCAGAGGTTGTTCTTCAGGTTGTCGGCGGTGATCGCGACCGCTGCACCGTTCGGGTGATTCACCCCGTCCGAGTAGCAGAGCAGCGCGTTCCAGCCGCACCACGCCTCGACGGCAGTCTTGCCCGGACCCGCACAGGCTTGCGCCGCTATCCGGATGCGAGGCTTCGGATCCGCCCATGCCTTGAGGAGTTGCAGTTGCCACGCATCGGGCTCGACGTGGAAGAGATCCCGCACCATGCGCGCTGGATCCGCCTTCCATGCACGGAGCGCCTCGAGCGCGACGGGCAGACTCACTCAGCGCCGTCACCCTTGAACGCTTCCGCGATGAGCGATGCGAGAGAGCCCTCAGCCGAGTGCTCCATCTCGTGCTTGTCGCGCCACTTAGCAGGCTGGCGGTTCTTCAGCCAGAAGATCGCGGCAGTCGTATCGGGCGGGTAATGCTCAGTGTAGGGAACCTTCTCGACCACGGACCCGTTATTGCCGCCCACTGCGACCGCGAGGATCTTCACAGCAGGATGCGAATAACCGAGCGCCCGGTGATACAGCGCCGCGGCGACGTTGGCGTCCGCCGCTTCCTTGCCGGCTTTTAGGGCCTGACAAAACGGGGCATGGTCGATCTTCCAGCGGTAGATCGTTCGCACGTCCACCTCGAAGAAGGCAGCGAGCTCCTCATCGGTGGCGCCCAGGAGACAGAGGTGCTTCGCCTGCTTCGCGAATACAGCCCGGTACTTCGGTGGGCGACCGCCGAGGTTCTTCTCGCCGGCTTCCTCAACGGGATCCACTTCAGGCGGCATTTCGCGTCCTCGTGAACCCGCCGGCTACAGCGCGAACGAGTCGACTAGTGGCGCGCGAGCGCTTCCGAGCCTTGCGTTCGCGGATCACGCGAGCCTCAGGACTCTCCTCTTTCCGCTCATCGTAGTGACTCTGCCCTATGAGCCAAGCGGGGAAGTTGGTGCGAAGGGGAGCGGGCAGGACATCCCGGGCATGAATACGACAGAGCCCCTCGTGCGCGAGGCAATCAGCGCAGAGGGGCTCGAGGTCCGCAGCTATCGCATTGGAGCCTCCGGGGTGAAGCGCTACACTTGTAGTCATCGGCTGCATAATCTGCCATGCCGGACTCTAGCGCATCGGCAGAGTGCCTACACGCTTTTCTTCCATTCCAGGCCGGGAGTGACACCACCCATCGACCGAATCGCCCTGAACGCAGTCTCCGCCATCAGCCGCGCCACCTCTTCTCCGCGCTGCTCGGCGGTCAGCCAGCCGAGGCCAGCGAACCGATCCGAGAGGATCACTGGCACCGCGCAATCATAGCCCAAGTCACCGTCGGCAGAGCGGCAGCGGTAGAACCGGGCCACGAGTTCGCCCGTCTTTTCATCCGTGCCGACACGCGCGGTAAACTCTTCATCCAGCCACACCCTGATCTTCTCAGCCATTCCCCCTCACTGTGATCGACTCGACCGACTTCCCGAACTCGCGTGCCACCGCCATCGCCACGCGAATGTATTGCGCCGCCGCCCATTCCTCGACCTGAGATTTTACTTCCTCCAACGTCTCGCCCTCAAACTTCCGCTCGGCTAGGGTGATGCTATCCCCGCTGCCCGGGTCGCCGTGGTAGAGGAGGATCTCCGAGCGCGCGGAGGGCGGGATCTCAGGCGCCGGGTTCTCGTCTACCTCCACCCCGTTCGCATCCGACCTGATTATGAAGAAGCCACCCCCACGAGGCCAGTATCGCGTACTGACCGACACGAACTCGCCATCATAGTCCTTCTTGCCCTGACAGTCATCCGTCCACTTGGCCGGTATGGTCAACACCCGTGGTCGTTCATTCATTGCACGCTCGCTATCCATGATGAGCCATCTCGAGGCAGGTGAGCCCCCAGAGTTTCACGAGACTTCCGGCCGGGAGTTCGGCAGGGTTCGGGAGCAGCATCGCCACCGCGTTGACGTGCGCTCGCACCGTACTCTCCGCCATGCCTAGCTCCTCACCCACCCCACGGTAGGAGAGCCCACGAGCCAGAGCCCGGACTACTTCGACTTGCCGAGCGGTGAGCGGCCGTACAGGCCCGCTCCCACTCTCTAAGGGTAAGGTCATTCCGTTCAGGAGGCGACGGTCGCACGATAGGACTTCACGAGTGCATGCCACGCCCAAGCGGCGAGCGAGGTGAGGAACGCGGCCCAGCTACCCACGTCGAAGGAAGCGATGTCGGTCGGTACGTTCTGGCCGAGCTTCAGCGCGAGGAACCCGGCGAGTCCAGCCCAGAGCCCCGAGGCCACGAATCGCACGAGCGGGTACGTCGTGTTGAGCCAGGCCCACTTCGCCTGTACCCACTCGAAGGAGCTCGACGAGAACACGCCGACCACGAGCAGAATCGTCGGGAGCACAATGGACTGGAGCAGATCCGGCGCCGCCTGAGCGACCACCAGCAGGTGCAGCAACAGATAGTCAAACACGTTTCACTCTCCTTTCGTGCGGGTGAGTACAGCGGGAACTGCATCCGACAGCCCGGACTCAGAGCCCGAGCATTCCACTGGAGCGAGTCGGCGAAGAGCGACTGGCCGCATCGC
>DATCXG010000179.1:0-2125 GCA_036565945.1 Gemmatimonadaceae bacterium | reverse complement strand
TACTGCCGTGCGGACACTAGCGGATACTACTGAATATCTACGAGTGGATGCGTGGATGGTAACTACGGGGGGCAGGGGAACTACAGAGGGATCAGGAAGCAGGGATCAGGGATCAGAAAGAGCCTTTGAGTCGAGATCTCTACCCCGAGGTAATTCCTGATCGCTGATCCCTGCTTCCTGATCCCTGTAAGTTGTAGTTCCTGCTCCCTGAACCCTGAACCCTGAACCCCGTAGTTCATTGTCATGGCTAATACAAATCGCCGCGCGGAGCGCGTCGCGGCAGCGATCCGCGAAGAGGTGGCCCCGTTCCTTACGGATAGGGTCAAGGATCCCCGTATAGTTGGCTTCGTGACTGTCACCGGTGTGGAGGTCACGAACGACCTGCGTCACGCACGCGTGTTCGTGAGCGTCATGGGTACCGATGCCGAGCGTGCCAGCACCTTGGAGGGCCTGACCAGTCTCGCGTCGCACCTACGCCCGCGCGTTGCCAAGGTGCTGCAACTGCGTTCCGCGCCCGAGATCGAATTCCGGATCGACCGCAGCGTCGAGCATGCGGCGCGCATAGAGACTCTCCTCACTCAGATCCGCGACGGGCAGACTCCGACCGATGAGGACTCGGCCGATTGACGGAATGCTGCTCGTCGACAAGCCGGCCGGACCCACGTCGCACGACGTCGTTGCCGTGGTGCGCCGAGCGCTGGGGGAGCGGCGCATCGGCCACGCTGGGACGTTGGATCCCTTCGCCACAGGCCTTCTCGTTCTCCTCGTGGGGCGCGCCACGCGCCTGCTTCCCTACATCGACGCCGAGCCGAAGGAGTACGAAGCCACCGTGCGCTTCGGCGCCGAGACCGACACCGACGACCTTACGGGTACAGTGGTGAGCACGGCGCCGCTTCCCGGACGTGACGCCGTGGAGAACGCCATCGCCAAGCTCACCGGCGAGATTCTGCAGCTGCCGCCCGCGTACTCAGCCAAGAAAGTGGGCGGGCGACGCGCTTACGCGGCTGCACGCAAGGGCCAGGTGGTCGCTCTCGTGGCCGCGCCTGTATCGGTATACCGCTGGGAGGTGCGAGCGTGGCGTGAGGATGAGATCGACGTCACGATCACGTGTGGCACCGGGACATACGTGCGCTCGCTGGCGCGCGACGTGGGCAGACTGGCCGGGAGCGGGGCTCACCTGACGGCACTGCGTCGCTCGCGCAGTGGTCCGTTCACCGTGGCCGATGCTTTCACGCTCGACTCCGTGAAGCGCGGCGAAGCGCAGTTGCGCCCGGCGCTCGACGCGGTCCGTTCCCTTCCGATGGAACGGTTGAGTGACGTGGCGCTCTCTCTCGTGGCTACGGGACGTTCGGTAGAAGCCACCATCCCGGGTCCTCGCGCGGCGCTCGTTGACGCCGCCGGCACCCTCGTCGCCATAGCCGAGCGCGAGGGAGATGGGGAAGGGAAGGAGGGGGCCCGCTGGCACCCTCGCCTGGTGCTGCGCGATGCCTGAGCTGTTCTCCGACTGGAACGACTCCGGACTCCCCCCCGACTCGCCCGGTACGGTGGTGACCGTGGGCACCTTCGATGGCGTGCATCTGGGGCACCGCGACGTGCTGGCGCGGATCGTCGAGCGCGCAAGGGAGTTGCGGCTCCGGAGCGTCCTCGTGACCTTCGAACCGCACCCGCTGGTGGTGATCAATCCCGAAGCCGCGCCTCCTCTGCTCACGGTCGGCGCCGAGCGGCTCGAGCTCGTGGCCGAGAGCGGGATCGATTTCATGGCGATCGTTCCGTTCACCGCGAATCTGCAGCGCTACACCGCTGAGCAGTTCGTGAACGCTGTGCTCCGTCGTCGCTTCCATGTGCGCCATCTCGTCATCGGCCACGATCATGGCTTCGGTCGTGCGCGCGAGGGGGATGTGGATGTGCTTCGTGGGCTCGGGCGCGACCATGGCTTCGCGGTGGAAGTCGTGGAGGCCGTCAAGGACGCGGAAGGACGGCCAGTCTCTTCCACGCTCATCCGACGTGCTGTGGCGGGGGGCGATCTGCGACGAGCGGCCGAGGGGCTGGGACGGCTCTACTCGGTGTCGGGTGATGTGCTGCACGGCGACCGGCGCGGCCGGCTCCTGGGATACCCGACACTCAA
>DATCXG010000167.1:0-4859 GCA_036565945.1 Gemmatimonadaceae bacterium | reverse complement strand
CGGCGGCGATGCGCTGGCCCGGGTGCACCAGAATCGCCTGCCCGGGGACGAGAGCATCCACGGAGACCTGGCCAGCCTCGCGCCCGTCAGCATCGACGAGCGTCGCTTCCTGCGGGCGGAGATCCATCAGCTTCGCGATGGCGTTGCGCGTGCGGCCCATCGCGTACTGCTCTAGTGTGTTCGACAAGCTGAAGAGGAAGATCAGGATCGCGCCCTCGAGCGGGCTGCCGACGACCGCCGCTCCAACCGCGGCTGTCCCCATCAGGAAATTGATGGAGAGCCTGTGCTGATCTCTGAGCTCTCTCCAGCTGTCGACGGCGATGCGGTAGCCGCCCACGAGGTATGCCCACCCGAGCGGTAGCCAACGCCACGGCGACGGCTCGGCCGGCACCCACTCGAGGATCCCGCCGGCAATCATGCCAAGCGCCACGACGAGTGTCACCCGCAGGTAGTAGCGCGCGTCCGCGTTCCTCGGGTCGTCTTTGACTAGCGGATCGCCTTTCGCTGCGGGAGTGCACATCGCTCCGTCCAGGGGCAGGCCATGGTCTACATCACGGCATCGTCAACCCGCCGTCGATCGCGATGTATTGCCCGGTCGCGAAGCCCAGCAGGTCAGAGGCAAAAGCTACGACAGCACGCGCCATGTCGGCCGGCTCGCCCAGGCGGCGTAGCGGGGTCGAGCCGCGGACGATCTCCTGAACCTCGGGAGTGGTCGGCTCGCTCGCTGCCGTCGTCATGATGAGGCCACCAGCCACCATGTTGACCGTTATTCCGGCCGGACCAAGCTCCGCCGCCAGGTTGCGCGAGAAGCCGAGCATCGCGCTCTTGGCAGTGGTATAGGAATGGTACTGCACCACCGGGAAGGTGATCAGGTTGGTGAGGATGTTCACGATGCGCCCACCACCGCGCTCGCGGAAATGCGGGAGTGCCGCCTGGCAGGTATTGTACGCGGCCTTGAGCGTACCATCGATCTGATCCTGGAAATCCGCCCACTCCATCTTGGGAAACGGTTTGTTATTGACCGGGTCGAAGCGGTAGTTGTGGAGTGCGTTGTTCACCAGTGCGTCGAGTCCGCCATACTCGCTGGCCAGGCGGTCCGTGGCGCGCCGCACCGCGTCGAAATCGCGTACGTCGGCCTGCAGTGCGAGCGCGCGACCGCCGCGCTTCTCGATCTCGCATACCACCCGTGCCGCCTCATCGTGGCCAGACCGGTAGTTCACTCCCACAGCCGCGCCCTGCGCCGCTGCCTCGTGTGCGATCGCGGCACCGATTCCGCGCGACGCGCCGGTTACCAGCACTACCTTATTCTCGAGAAGCATCCCTGTCTCCCTCAGGGCTCCAACGTTGGAGCCTGACCTGGAACGGACGGAGCGCGACGGCTCCGTTCAGTGATAGTGATCGTTGCGGCGGTCGCCGCGGTCGTCGCGGCGATAGTCGATCCCGAGCGCCCACGGAGGATCGAGACCGGCCGGCCCGGCTCACGCCTGTTGTCGTTGTGGAACAGCGTGCATGTTCGGAGCAACCGTGTGCGGCCGGTGACGGATGAACATCTACCTGTCGCATGCGGAAGATGGCGTATAGTAGAAGCGGGTCGGATCGGGCGCCAGCTACGCACCGGCTAGCACCATCGCGAGCCCGAGCGCCAGTAGCAGAGCCGCCACCACACGCCGGAATGTCCGCTGTGGTAGATGCCCCAGTATGCGGGTGCCCGCTACGGTACCCACCATGGTACCGAGGGTGGCTGTGAGCACGAGTGGCCAGATACCGATGATCTCGCGCCACTGGGTCGTGAGGTAGACTGGAAGACGTGCGACGTCGACCAGGACCCCCACAGCCGTGGCCGTGGCTACGAACGCCTCCCTGGGAACGTCGAAGCCGAGCATTGCCGCCGAGCGAATGCCACCCTGGTTGCCAACCAGACCGCCGAGCGCGCCCGAGAGTGCACCCGCAGCCCACGCACCTGTGCTACCCCAGCGCACGCGCTCCATCCAACCGGTGAGCTGTGAGATGCCGGCTAGCATGAGCAGCACTCCGAAGACCACCGTGAGAGCTCGACTCGTCGCACGTGTGTGCGCGAGTGCTCCAGCGAGCCCGCCTGCCGCGCTGGCGAGTCCGAAGCCGAGGAGCACGTTCCTGTCCACGTGTCGACGCAGGATCCAGAAGCGCTGCGTGGTAGCGGCGAAGTGCGGAATAGCGATGGCCGCGACGGCGAGCTTGGTTCCCGTCGCGACGGCGAGGGTAGGCGTGAGCAGACTGCCGATCCCGAAGCCCGTCACCGCTGCGATTGCTCCGGAGATGACGGCGACTGCGGCAAGGAAGAAACCGAACAGCATAGATAGATAGCTCGTCCACCTGGTGAACGGGCGGCAGCCACATCACTACACTGGCTGCCGCCCTGGTCAACTCCTCGCTCTCGCCGGTTGTTGCAGAGGATCAGTCCTCGACCTCCAGTCGCCCTACCATCCCGAGCGCCGCGTGTGGATCGCACTGAAAGTAATACTTCCCGTGAGCCATGGTTACCGGGATGTCGACGGTCTGTCCGGGGAGCTGGAGCATCTCGCTGGCGGGCGGCAGGCCTGTCTTCCCGGGGTTCGAGTCGGGGAGGAAATGCACGTTGTGCACGCCGGTCATTAGAGTGAAGCGGATCACATCCCCCTGTTCTGCCTCGATCTCGGCTGGCTTGAAATAGTTGCCGGTTTCATCGGTATGCAGCTCGACCACGATCGTGTCGCCATCCGTCGCCGGCGTCGTGCTCGCTACCGCGTCGGAGCTCGGCGCTTCCGCCCGAGCGCGCTCATGCCCGCTATTAGTCGCCTCGCTGCCGCAGGCCGCGAGAGCGAACGTCATGATGATGGATCCGGTCAGAAAGAGCTGTTGCCGCATGGTATGTCTCCTGGTGCACGTCATGGGGATATTCGTTGCGTGGTACCGTGGCCGCGGTCGTGCCGCCACGGGTGGAGCCGGCGCCAGCGACGCCGTCAGATCAGAAGTCCTTTCGAGCGAAGGCACGAAAACCCAGAGCTATGGGCACCAACATCCATAGAGCGAGTGCGGACGCGGCGAGCCCGGCCCCCCACGCGCTGCCGAAGAAGCGCTGAAACACAGCGCCGGTGTATCCCATGAGTGCCGAGATGTCGAACTGGAGGAGCAGGATCACCCGCGCCAGGTCGACCGGGTTCGCCAGGATCAAGGCAAGTACCGGCCGCTCGAGCGGATAGTCCGCGAAGGCCGCCAGGAGGAACAGAAGGAGCCCATCGTAGACGAGCGCGAATAGCAACCAGAGACCGATCGCCGCTCCCAGCCCACGCAGCCGGTCCTCGCAGCGCAGTGCGATCAGGAACGCGAATGCGGTGAACACGCTCGTGAGAGCGGTGCCCGCCAGTATGAGAACCGTGAGAGTGGTGCGAATCGCCGGATCATCCGCGCCATGAAAGAGGAATGGCAGGCCGAGGCCCGCGGCGAGTCCGAGCGACAGCGGCACCGTGAGACCCAGGTATAGTCCCGCGAAGAGCTGTCCGCGCTTCATGGGCTGAGCCAGCAGCAGCTCAGTGAACTCACGCGCGCTGTACAGGTACACGGTGCCGTAGACTACCGTCACGAGAGGCACCAGGAATAGAACCACGCTCATGAGACTCAGGAGCGCCTTCGTTCCGCTACCCGCGAACCGCAGCAGGCTCTCGGTGGCCGCGAGGAAGAAGAGCGTGTAGACGAGCAACCAACGACTCCGCGCGACGTTGCTCGCCTCGTACCGGGCCACCTTCATCGTGATACTCACGCCGCCACTCCCGGCGCCATCATCGTCGCTATGGCGCGCTCGAGGTTGTTCTGATGGGTGACTCGCTTGAGATCGAATAGCGTTCCCACGTAGCCCACCCGGCCTTCCGCCAGGAAGGCGACATCGTCGCTCAGTTCCTCGAGCTCGCTCATGATGTGCGAGGTGAGGATGACTGTCTTTCCCGCTCCGCGCTCCGCCAGGATCTTATCCTTGAGGATACCGCTCGCCACTGGATCGAGTCCTGCCGTCGGCTCGTCCAGGATGAGAAGGTCGGGGCGAAAGAGGAACGCGAGCACGGCGTTCACCTTCTGACGCGTCCCACCGGAGAGCGCTCGCGCCGGTTTCCGGAGGTGGTCGGCCAGCGCGAGTCGCTCCACGAGCTCCGTGTCCACATCAGTGACCCCGCCGCGCAGATCCTCGAGGAGTGCGATGAGGTCGAGCGCCGAGAGGTTCTCCGGGAAGCGAGCGATCTGGGGCATGTAGCCGATGCGCGAGCGGTAGTCGTCGTCAGTTCCGATGGCGCTGCCATCGATCAGGATGGTACCGGCATCGGCGCGCGTGAGGCCCAGGATGGTCTTGATGAGTGTCGTCTTTCCTGCGCCATTGGGCCCCACGATTGCCATCACCCTGCCACTCGCGATACTCAGATCGAGATCTCGTAGTACGTGCAGCGCGCCGAAGCGCTTGCTCAGTCCCAGCACTTCTATCATGGCAGCCTGCGCATCAATGGTTGTGGGTCGATTGCCAGCTCGGGAGTCAGCGCCGGGAGCACTCGCTCCGCTGCGTCGAGCACGTCCACGAAGGCACTCCGCAGCAGGATGAGCGACGGCTCCACGCGTGCCGCCAGGAGCGAGAAGAGGCGTACTGGCCGGTGTGGAACGTCGCCGATACCATCGCGATCGATGTCGTAGCCGGTGTAGCTATCCCAGTGGTTACCCGAGAAGGTCGAGGAGAGTGTGCGGCTGTTGGTCACTACGTCGAAGGTGTTGCCGAGGAAATTGTTGCGAGTGAAGCGGCCGTCCTGCGTACTCGCCTCGAGTCTCACCGCCCACCCATTCCCGTTGAAGTCGTTGCGATCCACCAC
>DATCXG010000160.1:0-13042 GCA_036565945.1 Gemmatimonadaceae bacterium | reverse complement strand
CGCGGCGAGTGATTCCACCGGTGGAATCACTCGCCGCGAGATCCGCTATCGCCGGATCGGACTGCCCTGCCACTCTACCACCCTGCCAGGCTCTGCCCCGTCGGCCAGCTCACTTCTCTCCAGACAGGAACCTCCAACGCGCCGTCACGGTCACGGTGATGGTCTGCTCCCCGGGGTTGATCGGCGTTGCCTCCTTGGCTCTGGCATCCATCGCCATCATCATGGGCATGGGACGAGGTGGGTTGATCATCCCGGCCGAACTGAGCTCTATCAGGTCGCCGATCCGCCCGCCTGCCCCCTTTGCCAGCGCCTCGGCGTCCCCTCTCGCGCGACTCACGGCTTCACTGAGCGCCATGCGACGAGCATCGTCCTCGTTCGATGAGTAGAAGTCGAGGGAGTTGATCGAGTTGGCACCCTTCGCCAGCGCCTCATCGATCAATGCGCCCACCTGGCCGATGTTCCGCACCTCCACCCGCACCGTGTTGGTCACGTTGTAGCCCACGATCTTGGGCTCCTTGTCTCCCCGCTCAGGGTGGTACTGCTGCTCGGGATAGACGCTGTAATTCACCGTGGAGATCTGATCCTGGCCGATCCCCCGGGCACGTATGGCAGCGATCACGGCCTGCTGCCTCTTCGCGTTCTCTTCCCCAGCCTTCTCGGCGGTTTCGGCGCGCGTCTGTACGCCGATGTAGATGGTCGCTCGGTCGGGAGTCATCCGCGCCTCGCCCTGCGCACCGGTAACGATCTCGGGTATCGGCGCCATCATGTGCATGGCAGGCTGCGTCGGTTGCTGAGCGGCCAGCTGCCCAGCAACGAAAGCGGCCAGTAGTGCGGTACAGGCCAATAGCGGCAAGCGATGGCGCATCGTACGACTCCTGTCGAGGGTGTAGGAACGCATATTGGTAGCAATATGATACTATCTATTAGTCGCACCACGATACTAATCCATTGCATCGGGAGTGCTAGTAGAAACACCCGACAACGGAAGAGGTGCCCGACGGCCGCGCGACGGAACTGCGGGCTCAGGAAACTGCGACAGCAACCACTGAGGCGCGGGGGCAGGGAGAACTGCTGAACTGCGGAACTACTGAACTGCTGACCTGCAGCACGGAGAACTGCAGGAGAACGGCAAGCGAGAACCGCAAGAGAGAACTGCAACGGACGGCGGGGTCAGGTCTTGCCTTTTGCATCGCGACGGCGGCGCGGTCGAACGACATCAACCACGGAGGCACGGAGACACGGAAGGAACCGCAACTGCAAGAGCCAGGGCAACTGCAAAAGCGAATGTTTTTGGGGGATTGCATCCGAGCCTCCTCTCCCCGAGGCGAGCGGGACCTGACGGGGCAAGGAGCCCCGAGTGCCGCGAGCGGAGCCTGAGGCGTAGAGCAGTTCCAAAAGCTTTTCGCTTTTCTCCGTGTCTCCGCGCCTCGGTGGTTCAAGCAGTTCCCCAAGCTTTTCCGCTTTTAGCCGTTGCCGTTGCAGTTGCCGTTCTCTCATGCAGTCTCGCTTGCCGTTCTCTTGCAGTTCTCCGTGCTGCAGGTCAGCAGTTCAGCAGTTTCGTAGCTCTCCCTGCCCCCGCGCCTCCGTGGTTCAGCGGGATGGCGCTGTCGTGCTGACGATGGGCGAAGACCACGCGCTATATGTTGACGGGTGAGTGACGGCCAGGAACTGCGGTCGCTCTCAACCCGGAACGTTCGCGCGCTTCGATACCTCGAGCACCAGGTTCTGCAGATCGCTCGGGCTGACGCCCGGGATGCGCGACGCCTGTGCCAATGTGCGTGGTTGGATGGTCGCAAGCTTCTGCCTCGCCTCGAACGACAGAGAACGCATGCCTTCGTACTCCAGGTCGGTGTCGAGCGCGAAGTCACCCATGCGCTTCAGCTTGTCCGCCTGCATTCGCTCTCTCTCGAAGTAGCCCGCGTACTTGATCTCGAGTTCCGCCGTGATGAGTGCGTCGCTGTCGAGTCCCTCGCCGACGCCCGCAGCGCGAAAGAGATCGCCCAGCGACACACCCTGACGTCGCGCCAACTCCACGATCTTCACGGCGTGCGCGACCGGTGCGCTGCCCGCCTTCTCGATCAGCTCCCGCACCTGCTCGGGATGTACGCTTGTCTGCACGGCGAGCTCGCTGGCTCGTGCCTCATCGGCCAACCGATGCTCGATGATCTCACGCTCCTCCTCGCCGAACATGCCGAGCGCCATTGCCACGGGGGCCAGGCGTCGGAGCGCGTTGTCCTGGCGCACGGTGAGGCGGAACTCCGAGCGTGAGGTGAACAGTCTGTATGGTTCGTCCACGCCTCGGGTCACGAGGTCGTCCACGAGTACGCCGATGTATGATGTTTCACGGCCGAGTATCAACGGAGCATCACCGCGCAACGCGAGTGCCGCGTTCGTGCCCGCCACGACTCCCTGGCCGGCCGCTTCTTCGTAGCCGGTGGTGCCGTTTATCTGGCCCGCGAAATAGACTCCGCCGAGCGCCCTCAGCTCGAGTGTCGCGTGGAGCTGCGTGGGCGGGTAGTAGTCGTACTCCACCGCGTAGCCGGCGCGCGTCATCCGCACTCCCTCGAGCCCTGGCACCGCGTGCAGGAACTCTATCTGTACCTCGGCGGGAAGCGACGTGGAGAGTCCGTTGACGTAGAGCTCCGCCGTGTCGTGCCCCTCGGGCTCGAGGAAGATCTGGTGTCGCTCCACGTTGGGGAACTTCACGATCTTGTCTTCCACGCTCGGGCAGTAGCGCGGCCCACGGCCCGATATCGCGCCACCGTACATCGCCGAGCGGCCGATGTTGCTGGCTATGATGCTCTTCACTTCCGGGCCGGCGGAGGTGATCCAGCAGGGGAGCTGCGTGGGGTGCCGGGTAGTGCCTCCGGCCGCGCGTGGCGTGGGCCAGAAGTGGGACCAGGAGAAGTCGAACTGCTCGATCTCGCTCTCCTGACGCTCCATGTGCGAGTAGTCCACCGACCGGCCATCGATGCGCGGCGGCGTGCCGGTCTTGAAGCGCGCGGCGGTGAGACCCAGTTGTTCGAACTGCTCGGCGAGTTGTACGGTGGCTGCGTCGCCCGCACGGCCGCCGGAGATATGGGTATCGGTGCCGATATGCATCTTGCCGCGCAGGAAGGTGCCGGTGGTGATGACCACCGCGCGTGCGCCGAAGCGGCGTCCCTCGAGCGTTTCGACTCCCAGCACGCGACGGGATTCCTGGTCGATCAGGAGTCGCGCGACCGTACCCTGGATGGTGTACAGCGAGGGGTGTTGTTCGAGGAGCGTGCGGACGGCGCGCCTGTAGAGCCCGCGATCGCACTGAGCGCGCGGCGCCCACACCGCCGGACCCTTGCCGCGATTGAGCATTCGGAACTGGAGGGTGGCGAGATCCGTGGCCCGCCCCATGATCCCACCCAACGCATCCACCTCGCGCACCACGGTGCCTTTCGCTATCCCACCGATGGCCGGGTTGCAGGACATCTGCCCGATGGTTTCGAGCGAGCTGGTGATGAGTCCGACACGCGCGCCCAGGCGCGCAGCGGCCACGGCCGCCTCGGTGCCGGCGTGCCCCGCGCCGACGACTATGATGTCGAGATCCAGCTCGGTGGAGAGTGAACGTTGGGTGAACGAAGGGGATGTCATACCCGGAAGTTAATTCGACAGCGATGGGGGCGTGGCGACGAGGGAGTGCTTATCGCGCGCATCTGGCGGTAGACAACCAGTCCCGCATGCCCCAGACTTCCAGCATGCCAATCCACGTTCTCGAGAACGCTCCCACGCTCCTGGTCCGCCGCCCTGCCTTCGAGCGCGCTGGGCTCACACGCTCCGCGATCGACGAGCGCTACAACCTCACCGCCGACGAGTTCCGAGTGGAGGGCGACCTTGTGGCGATCGGGCCGTTCTATGACGAAGACGCGTTCGGAGCACTGGTCCAGCAACTGGAGGAGTTGGGCCTGGTCTACTGGGACGACTTCTTCGAGCTGAGCGGCAACTGGCCGACGTGGTGCCTGGTGTACGTACGGAGCGAATAGCGCCGAGTCGAGGGCCTATCTATCTGACGCGGTGCCGCGTATGCGGATTGCGCGCGCGGAGCTATCAGGCTCCCACGTTCCTGTGCTTCTCGGATATTGCCGCGCCGGAATCGGCGGTGATCACGCCGTGACGCAGGAGTCCCTCCCAACCACAGTTGTAGCACCAGCTCGTGCGGAACCATGGGAAGAATAGATTCCAACCCTTGGACTGCACCCGTACCGTGAGAGTGTCACAGTTCGGGCACCGGCCGTCGTCGGGCAGCATGATGTAGAAGAACAAGGTCGCCCCCGCCACGCGGAGGACGAGCAGACAGGCGAAGATTATCCCGAGAATCAGGGCATCCGACATCGTAATTACCTCGAGTGCTGCATCGTAGGCTTCTCTGTTCGTCGCCCTCGTATCATGACGACGCAAAACGAGAGCCCGCACACCGAGAAGCACGAGGACTGCCGCACCTTCGATGACGGATACGACAGTCGAGCGTCGCCCGGAGGTGGGTGGCTACTTTGGAAGCTTGAGCTGCTGCGCGATCGTGCTCCAGAGCTCGACGTAGGCGATACCGCCCTCCACTCGCTCGATCACCACGTCCGCGTCCTGCGCGATCGCCTGTCCGTCGAGGCCGCTGGCGCTGCTGGTCCGCTGCTCTCCCTCGTACTCGAACGATATCTCACCGGTGGCCCCGGCGGGAATGGCACGTGTGACGTGCGCGAACTGGCCTTGCAGGATGAAACGCTCGTCCAGAACCTCGCGTTCCGCGCTGGGAACCGCCCAACCCGCGATGACGACCATCATCGTGATCGCTCCCGCCACCGCTGCGCCGCCCGAGATGGCCAGTATTGCGAGCATTCCCAACTCGGAGTACTCGGCTAACGGGTACCCGACGAGGCCGAAGAGCGTGGCAGCCACGCCCGCGGTTGGCAGGTTGAAGTAGTGGATCCAACGTCCATGGCGCTGATCGCGATCGATGCCGGCGATCATGCTTATCGTGCCAAGCACGAGGCCAACTATGAAGATGAAGAGAAACAGTATGCGCATGGACTCTGGATGGACAGCTGAACGAGAAGCCGTATTCTACGTTGCGCGTCGTTGTTAAGGAATGACGGTTCACGAGCTCACGGTTGAGTCCTCGGCGCCCAATCCCACCAACTCGAGTAGCGCGAGAGCGTTCGCGGATGTCGCCAGGCCCGGGCGCAGCTGATAGTCGAAGGTCATCGCCGTGCGGCCGCCAGAGCGGTCGAACTGTTCGCTGAAGTGCACCGGGCGTCCAGCCGAAACGAGCTCGCCGCCGGCCGCGAGCGACAGGTCGTGGGTGGTGACCGCACCGATGGCGCCGGCGCGGATGAGACGACCGATAACGATGCGCGCCGCGATCTGCCGCTCGGCGGTGTTGGTACCGTGGAGGATCTCGTCGAGCAGGAAGAGTACGCGAACATCTGGAGGCGCGCCCTGCGCAGCATCCACGATCGCCTTGAGCCGGTGCAACTCCGCCATGAAGAGGGAGATCCCCCGCTCCAGCGAGTCCTGTATGCGGATGCTCGTGTGCACCGAGAGCAGCGGGGTCCGAAAGCGCGCCGCGCACACCGGGGCGCCAGCCAGTGCCAGCACCACGTTTGCGCCGATGGCTCGCAGGAGGGTGCTCTTCCCCGACATGTTGGAGCCGGTGACGAGCAGGAAGCTGCCGGGCGGGCCCACGGAGACGTCGTTCGACACGCGCACTCGCTCTGCGAGCAGTGGATGCCCCAGGGCCGTGGCTTCCACCACGGGCACCCCCTCCCCCTTATCGGGCTCCCCAGTTTCCTCCACCACTCCTCTTCCCTTCCGCACGACGTTCTCCTCTCCAGCATTCCTCACGCCCCCCGTGATCACCGGGAAGGTCCAGCTGGGGTTGTCGTGCGAGAGGGTCCCGAGTGCCGCGAGCGATTCGGCCTCGCCCAGCGAGGCGAGCCAGTGGCGCACGTGCACGCCGGCGTCGCGGCGCCACACCTCCAGAGCCGCCGCCACATGGATGTCCCACACGAAGAGCCACTGCAGCAGGAGGTGCAGCATGGAGGAATGCCGAACCTCCGCGAAGGCCACGATCCGCTCCAGGCGCGCGAACTGCCGTGCGGCGTCGGCGTCACCCTCCCCGCCAGCTCTGCCGCCCGATTCGAGTGACGAACGGATGTGCCGTAGCCGCGCAGACTCCCACTCGGTGTTCCGCAGGAGCTGGAACATGGCCGCGTGGTGCCGGAGCGTGGCGGACGGCACTTCCGCCAGCCGTACCGCCCGCGACACGCTCGACCTCGCGGCCACGAGCAGGAAGATGCCGAGCGATGCGGTGAGTGCCCAGAGCGGACGGGTGATGACGCCGCCGATCTGCAGCAGGAGGCCGACTGTGGTTGCGAGCGTGAGCAGGCGCGCGGTCCAGAGCAGCGTAGCCCCCTTCCGCTCGACCAGCCAGGCGGGAGTCTCGCACCACTCCACGAAACGCTCCAGCGTTCGGGGCCCCACGCCGGCGGACATGCGCGCGAGGACACCGAGCTCTTCCCGCTCTCGGTCGCGTGCCGAGAGCTCGCGGGCGGCCTCCTGGCGCTCCCTGATCTCGGCGACCGATGGTGCGCGCTCGAGCAGCCAACCCAGCAGAGTGTTGCGGCCGGGCGCGCGACTGGTGACGTCGAGGAGCTGGATGAGCGATGCATGCCCCACGATGTCGAGATCCGTCGCGTAGGGGTGCGCTGGCGAGACATCCGGCTCCCCTGAACGGGACGGTGACGGGGCTGGGGGAAGCGCATCCCAATCGCGCAGCACCCGGCGCGCGCCGAGCTCGTGGTAATCGCGGGCGGACTCGTGCCGCCAACGGGCTGTGCGCGCGCGGCCGTGCGCGCGCACGAGCATCGTGAAGACCCCTATGGCAGCGAGGGAGGCGACCGCTGCGAGCAGACGGTTGTGGGCCGGTGTGGTCACCAGCCAGAGGAGGGCGAGCAGCAGGGCTACGAAGACGAGGAGTCGGAGGTATCCGATCTGGCTGGCCCGCTTCCCCGCACGCTCGGCGAGCTCTGCTTCTGCCCGTGCGCGCTCCGTGTAGGCCTTGGCGATTGCGGCCTCAGCCGTCTCGGCAGCCCCGGTCATACTGCCCCGCGCTCGCTCCCCACGCTCGATCTCCGCGCTGGTGCTCACGATCCGAGGTATTTGTTGAACCACGCGATCGTCTTCGGCCAAGCCTCTGCGGCTGCCGTTAGGTTGGCGCCATCATGGCCGCTTTGTGCTCGCAAAAATCCGTGTCCTGCACCCTCGAATACGGAGTGCTCATAGGTTCGCCCCAGAGCCTTCAGCGCCGAATCTGCTCCCGGGATGGTGGAGGTGACGCGCGCATCCTCCTGGCCGTAGAGTCCCAGTACGGGGGCGTGCACTCTGGCGAGCTGGTCGGCTGCTGGCGGCGTGCCGTAGTAGACCACCGAGGCGCCGAGCTCTGGGGTGCCACTCACGGCGTGAGCGAAGGAAACCGAGCCGCCCCAGCAAAAGCCAACTATTCCGTAGCGCGGGACGGCCGAGGGGAGCGACATCCCGTATCTTGCCACAGCGGTGAGCCGGCGCTGGACGTCGGCCTGGTCGAGTGTGCGGATGAGGGCTACCGCGGAGTCTGAAGCGAGTGTGTCGGAAGGATTCCGCTGGGTGTACTTGCCGGAGAGCAGATCGGGCGCGATGGCAATGAAGCCATCGGCGGCGAGCTGGTCGGTCACGGCGCGGATCCAGGTGCTCAGGCCGAAGATTTCGTGGACCACGAGCACTACTGGCGCCTTGGTGTCCCGTTCCGGGTATACCACCCAAGCGCGTACGCTGTCGGAGGCGCCAGCGGGGATCATCACCCATTCACCGTGCCGCGGCGACGCGGCCAACCGCTGCCGAGCATCTTCGGCGCTGGGGGCGGCAGCGCTATCTGTGCCGCCTGCCGCCGATCCGGTCGCCAGCGCCACGGCACCGGAGTCGTGCTCCGTGTGCGTGTCCTCACCCGTTCGGCCGTTGTTACACGCGATGGCGGAGATAGCGAGCAGTACCGCGACAGTACTGCGTGATGTGTGCGACATTATGCACCTCCAGAGGCGTGAGCCATGGATGTGGGATGACCGCCGAGTGCCGTTCCCGTCGTGCCGCGAGAGGCGCGCCGGGCGCGTGAACCGAGCGTGGTGAAGCTACGGCGTGGATCGATTTCCTTCAACGCGCTCGGCCAGCCGGTTGGCGAGGAACTCCGTCGCGCGCCACTCGGCGTAGTAGAACGGCCTCCAGGGGAGCGTTCCGCTGATGAAGCCCGCGTGGCCGCCCCGTTCGACGAATTCCAGCGAGAGGCATGGGTTCTCGCGCGCGATGCTCGCGACCTCGTCGAGCACCGTGCAGGGGAGAAAGGGATCGTCGCGTGCGCTCAGGAGCAGTGTGGGGGTGCGTATGCCAGCGATCCAGCCGAGCGCGCTCGAACGCGTGTAGTAGTCGTGCGCATCGCGGAAGCCGTGCACCGGGGCGGTCACCGCGTCGTCGAAGTCGTACAGGGTGCGGGCGTGGTCGATGGCCTGCTCGCTGAGCAGGCCCGGGAAGCGGAGCAGCTTGGCCCTCGCCTTCCGGCGGAGGGTGCGGAGGAAGCGGGCCTGGTAGACGCGCGCGAAGCCGCGATCTATATGGCGTGCGCCGCGCTCGAGATCGTAGGGCACCGACACCGTGGCGGCGGCCACCACCTGCGACGGCAGCTTCCCGGAGTGCTCACCCAGCCACTTGAGGAGCACGTTGCCGCCGAGCGATACGCCGGCGAGCACCAGCGGCCGTTCCGGTTCGGCGGCGGCGAGCGAGCGGACCACGAAGTCCAGATCCTCGGTCTCGCCCGAGTGGTAGAAGCGTGGAGTGCGGTTGAGCTCCGGGCCGCACGAGCGGAACACCACGACATCGGCCGCCCAGCCGCGGCGGGCGGCCTCGCTCACGAAGCTGCGCGCGTAGTGCGAGCTCGGAGAGCCCTCCAGGCCGTGGAGCAATATCAACCGCGGCCGATCGCGAGGTGCGTCGAGCCTGTGGATGTCCAGGAAGTCGCCGTCGGGGGTGTCCCAGCGCTCCACTCGCGAGGCCGCGCCCCCATCCCTGGGTACGAGCTTCCCCCAGATCGTGCGCAGGTGGGCACCGGGGATCCACCATGCTGGCCGATACACGTGCTGCGTCATGCGGCTCTCGCCGCTGGGCTAGCGTGATAGATTCCTGGCACGCAAGCAATCTCACATCCATTCACGGCGGCATGGAAGTCCAGATATTCGGCGTCAAGAAGAACGCCGACACGCGCAAGGCGCTGCGCTTCTTCTCCGAGCGTCGCATCAAAACACACTTCGTGGATCTCCAGGAACGCGCCGCCTCGCTCGGTGAGCTCCGGCGCTTCGCGCAGAAATTTGGCGTGGGTTCGCTCATCGATCCCTCAGCAAAACGTTTCGCCGACCTGGGGTTGGCGCACGCGCGGCTGAGTGACGAGCGGTGGCTGGAGAAGCTCGTGGACGAGCCGCTGCTTCTGCGCATGCCGCTCGTGCGGCAGGGGGGCAGGCTCACGGTTGGTGGTGGGCCGGCGGAGTCGGAGTGGAAAGAGTGGGTGGCTACGGCATGACGCAGATCTCACTCTCGAACGTGGGCGTGGAATTCGGCGCCACCACTCTGCTGAAGGATGTGACCTTCACCGTGGCCGCGGGCGAACGATGGGGCATCGTCGGACGGAACGGGATGGGCAAGACCACGCTCTTCCATCTCATCACCGGCGCCCAGGAACCGACGAGGGGTGCGATCGCGCGCCAGTCGGGGCTGCGACTGGCACTCCTCGACCAGCACCGCGACTTTGGCGCCGCCACCACTGTATGGGAAGCAGCCGCGGGCCCGTTCGCCTCGCTGGTGGCGCTCGAGGAATCACTGGCCGCCCAGGCCACGCGCATGGGCGAGCTGGGCGAGGGCGCCACGGAGAGTCACCTCGATCGCTACTCGCGCGACCTCGAGCGCTTCGAGCGAGAGGGCGGCTACACCTTCCACTCGCGCGTGGACTCGGTGCTCGACGGGCTCGGCTTCGATCCCGAGGAGGCGCGCACGCGGTCACTGGAGCGGCTGAGCGGTGGTGAGCGCGGCCGGTTGGGACTCGCGTGCCAGCTCGTCGCGCCGGCCGACGTGTTCCTGCTCGACGAACCCACCAACCACCTCGACATCGAGACCACGGCGTGGCTGGAGCAGTACCTGCGCGACGCCGAAGAGACTGTTCTCCTGGTCAGCCACGACCGCGCGTTTCTGGAGAACGTGGTCGACCACGTGCTGCATCTGGAGGCCGGAACCGCCACGCCATACGTGGGCCGCTACTCGGCGTTCGTGCAGCAGCGCGAGGAGCGTCGGCTCACGCAGCGGCGCATGTTCGATCAGCAGCGGAAGAACATCGGTAGGGAAGAGGATTACATCCGCCGCAACATCGCCGGCCAGAACAGCAAGCAGGCGAAGGGGCGGCGGAAGCGACTGGAGCGACTGCCCAGGCTGAGCGCGCCGCCCGGAGAGGAGGGTTCGATGGCGCTCCGGCTGGAGGCGTCGGAGCGCGGCGGCGATCAGGCGGTGGTGGCGGAGCGCGTCACCGTTGCGGGCGGCGGCCACGTGCTGATCGAGAACTTCAGCGCCACCGTGCGGCGCGGCGATGTGGTGGGCCTTGTGGGCCCCAACGGCGCTGGGAAATCCACCTTCCTGCGCACGCTGATGGGCGAGCACGCCCCCACCTCTGGCGATCTGCGGCTGGGCGGGTCGGTGACGGCCGCCTACTACAGGCAGGATCTGAGTCAGCTACCCGCCGATCGCGCGCTCTTCGACGTCATCCAGGATCTGCGGCCGGTATGGGGCCGCGGCGCGGTGTTGGGCCACCTGGCTCGCTTCGGCTTCACCGGCGACAGCGTGCAGCGCACCTCGAGTACGCTCTCGGGCGGCGAGAGGTCGCGCATGGCGCTGGCGATGATCATGCTCTCGCGCACCAACCTGCTGCTGCTCGACGAGCCCACCAACCACCTCGACGTGGAATCCATAGAGGCATTGGAGGACGCGCTCGAGAGCTACGACGGGACGGTGATCCTGGTGAGCCACGATCGCGCATTGCTGCGCGGTCTGGCCACGCGAGTGTGGTCACTGCGCGATCGTCACATCACCGACTTCGATGGCAGCTTCGAGGAGTGGGAGCTGGCGCGTGCCGAGCGTAAGCGCGCGGCCACCACTGCCGCAGCCGAAGAGGAGCGTGCGCGCCGTGAACGTGAGCGCAAGAAGCCGAGGACCAGCGAGGTTCGTCGCGACGATGGCCGTGCCGCGCGCCGCGCGGCCGAGCGAGAGCTGAGTGCAGCGGAGGCCGAGGTCGCGCGACTGGATGCTCGCGTGGCCGAGCTCACCGCGGCGCTCGAGGATCCCGATCTGTACTCCGCGCCCGGCGGTACCAAGCGCGCCCTCGAGCTCGGCGCCGAGCTCGAGTCGAGGAAGCGAGAGCTGGAGGAGGCCTTCGGTCGCTGGGAGGAGCTGAGCGTGAGTCACGGCGTGGGGTGAATCCTGGGGGCTCAGCTACCCCGCAACGCCATGACTGAACTACCCTGCAACACCATGACCGAGCCCCGTCCGACCTCGCGTGGGGGCTGGCCGAGCAGGTTGTCGATGAGACGGACCTCGTAGCGCCCGGGAGCGAGTCCGGCCACCCGTGCGACGTAGCGATAGCCTTCGGGGTCCGGGGAGCAGTTAGCGAGTGGATTCCCGGAGCGGCTGATGTGAATAGCCACGATCGATCCGGCGCGCTCAGCGCTCGCCTCCGCCAGCAGACACGGTGGGCTCTCGACCTCCCACATGAGTTCCGCGGCACCGGCGAGACCGGTGAACTGGAGGCGTGGAAGTCCTTCCGTTGAAATCGGAATGGTTTCTGAAAGCGTCACGGAGACGGCCGTGGCACCCGGGAGCGGCTCTACTGCCGTGGGCCCGTCGCTGCCGCAGGCGGACAGGGCCACGATGAATGGAAGCCAGCATGTTGCGAGCTTACGAGAGAGCGGCATGATCTACCTCCGAGCTAGCGGGGCGAGCTCCACGTGTACGGATGTGGTTGCATTCAAGCATGCACCGTGAACCCCGCCACGAGCCCGCGCGTCACAACGCCTGGCGTTCCGCTCCCGCCCTACTCTCCCACGAACCTGATCTCCGGCTCCAACCGGTAACCGAACTTCTCCTCCACGGCGTGCTGGGCGATCGCGATGAGCTCTTTCACATCCTTCGCCGTGGCGCCGCCCAGATTCACCATGATGTTCGCGTGGAGATGCGAGATCTGCGCATTGCCATGGCGGAATCCCTTCAATCCGCACTGATCCACCAGACGTCCCGCGCCAACGCCCTCGATCTTCTTGAAGATGGAGCCCGCACTGGGGTGCCAGTCGAGCCACGGATGACGCGCGCCGCGCCAGCTCAGGTTCTCCTGCAGGATGCGGTGCATCACCGCCGAGTCGCCCGGCATCAGTCGGAACGTGACGGCGAGTACTATGTCGTCGCGATGATGGAAGATGCTGTCGTCATACGCGAAGCGAACGTAGTCGGCGCCCACGGTCTTCCGCTCGCCCTCGGCGCTGAGGATGTCGCACGATTCGAATACCTCGGCGATGAAGACCGTGTGCTCGCGCTCAGGGGCGGGCGAGAGAAAATGCAGGTTCTGCCACACTGCACCGCCCACCGTGCTCGGGATGCCGACGTAGTGCTCGAACCCCGACCAGCCGCGGCGCACGGCTTCGAGGATCAGGTCGTGCATCACCGCCCCGCTCTCCACCCAGAGCCGGCCGTCGTCCGACCAGCGTGAGTGACTGGCTCTGTTGCGGATCACGAGCCCGCGGAACCCACGGTCGCCCACGAGGATGTTAGCTCCGAGTCCCAGCACGAAGCTGGGAATCCCGATCTCGCGCGCCGCTGTGACGGCGTTCGCGAGGTCGTCGGCGGAGTCGGTCTCGTAGAACAGGTCCGCGGGGCCGCCGATCTTGAACGTGGTGTAGGGCGCCAGGACCAC
>DATCXG010000589.1:0-3318 GCA_036565945.1 Gemmatimonadaceae bacterium | reverse complement strand
GAGGCGCAGGTGCTGGCCGAGCTCGAGAAGCGCGAGGCCGACTCGGCCACCTTCATCCGGCCGCAGCGCGACTTCGCCGATATAGTCGTGCGCTTCCAGCCACCGCCCGGCGCCTCCGCATCGCAGTCCGATGCGCGTTACGATGCGCGCATGGTGCTGCGCCCGACGATCGATCATCCCGACCTCTCGTATCTGGTGGACGGGCCGCGCCCGGCCGGTGACGGCATCCGGCTGGAGCTTGGGCGTGACAATGGCCGGCCGGCCGATTTCCTCACGATCGAGAGCGCCGTCACCACGGAGCAGGCGGCCGCGCTCGAGGACTGCATCTGGAGGCATCTCCCGGGGCTGCGCCCGCTCACCGGCGACCAGTTCGGCGAGTACGTCGACCTGCAACAGGTGCGGCACAGCGACCACCTCGCGCTCACCGAGCTCCTGCTCGCCTATAATCTGCTCCGTGGGTCCGCTCGCCCCGACTCGATGACCCTGGCGCCGCCGGTGGCCGCGCTGCGGCGGACCGCGCTCCAGCAGAGCGCGGACGGCACCAGCGACGCCGAAGGCGTCCCAAGGGCGCCGACGCGCGGTGAAGCAATGGCGGACGCGGAGATGTCGCGCTAGAACCGCAGTCGCACTTCTCCTCCGGCGCGTGGAGGCAGATGGGCTTTCCATCCAGGTTGTCGAAGGCGGCACTGTAGGACAACCAGTCGCGCTTTTCGTACACGGATGGCCGGAGTGCTGGGTGACGTTCGAGGCAAACATGCTGGCCCTAGAACCTGTTATGAACTTGCGAACAGGTGCATTGCTTTCGAGAGCATGAGGCAGGCGAAGGCGAGAAAGCGTAGACCAGCCACGGTCTCGGGTAATCGCTCGAAGTCACGCGCCAGGCGACGGAAGCGCGTCTTCCAGGCAAAGCTCCGCTCCACGACCCATCGCCTGGGCAATAGTACGAAACCCTTCTTCGCCTCCGGCAGCTTGATCACCTCGAGCACTATCCCTTGCTCGGCCGCCTTCTCTGCCGGCTCCTCGCCGGTGTAGCCCTGATCGACGAACGCCAACTCCACCGTGCCACCCGTTATGGCCTGGATCTCCGTTGAGATCTCCTCCACCTGCGCCCTCTCCTGCTCATTGGCCGGCGTGACGCTCAATGTGAGGAGATGCCCCAGGGTATCGACCACGGCGTGTAGCTTGGATCCTTTCTTCTTCTTATGCCCGTCGTAGCCCGCTCGGTGCCCGCTCTCGGGCGTGCTCTGCATGGTTTGCGCGTCCATCACGACGGCCGTCGGGGTAGCGGAGCGGCCGCGGCCACACGGAGCAGCTCCCTGAGGTCGTGGACCATGGCCTCGAACACTCCCGCACTTATCCAGCGCTGGGTCTGTTGGTAGACGGCACTCCCGGGCGGGAAGTGGTTCGGCATGTAGCGCCACTGGGCACCGGTCCTCACCATCCAGCGGAGCGCGTTGAATACCTCACGGAGATCGTGTGTCCGGTGCGGGGAGTCGAGCCGGCAGAGCGTGAGATACGGTGCGACGAAGGCCCACTCCTCGTCGGATACATCACTGGGGAACGGCTTTCGGGTGGGCACCGAGGACCGCAACTGCAACTGCATGACTGCAGCTTACTGCCTTGCAACGATTAAAGTGCAGAACAGGCTCTAGAATCACCCACCCATGCGGATTGCAGTCGCGCCTCGCGCACCACACGCCAGTGCGAGTCCCCGAGATGCCGAAATGTGAAGTTGACAGAGGACAGCACTTCACGCAGCGGCACATTCATCTGTGCCCCAGATAACACGAAGGCCGATCCCTGAGAAGAGATCGACCTCGTAATCTCCAACATCTTCATTACTTATCAGGAGCGGGCGACCGGACTCGAACCGGCGACGTCCAGCTTGGGAAGAAGGTCGGGCGCTTGCGCTATATCAGCAAATGCGCTCGCCCCAAGCGCTTGGCGGCACGCTTGGCTGCGTCTGCGCTCACTCGGGAGCGCAGACTAACGCCCAAGTGTGACCCAATGTGACCCATGCGGCCACGCAATAAGGAGCCAACAAAGCGGAACGCGATGCGCGGGCAGGTTGGAGCGCTAAGGCGCGGGTCGAAATTCGCTCGAAGCGTGGCTTGATTATTGGCAAGGTATTGGCAATATTATCGGCAACTGCACTGTTGCTGCTTACGGCAACCAAACGGCAACAGTAACGACAGCCCTCCGCACGCGGACGCCGGGAGGCCCCTGTGGACCTGACTCGCTATCAACCGACTCTCACTCCCGCGCAGATCACCGAGCTCCTCCGCCTGCTCGGCGAGATCGATGAGTTCAAGGGTCACTGGCGAAAGCTCCGGGAGATTCGCGCGGAGCGCCTCGGCGAGCTCCGCCACGTAACCACGATCGAGTCGGCCGGCAGTTCGACGCGCATCGAAGGCGCCGAGCTTTCGAACGAAGAGGTCGCACGGGTTCTCAGCGGCCTCTCCGTCGACAGCTTCCGTGCTCGCGACGCATCAGAGGTCCGTGGATATGGCGAGTTGCTCGAGACAATCTTCAGCCACTTCACGGACATTCCACTCGACGAGCGATACATCAAGCAACTCCACGGCATCCTCCACCAACACAGCGAGCGAGACGCGTGGCACCGAGGTGAGTACAAGAAAAACGACAATCACGTCGAGGCTCGCCATGTCGATGGCCGGGTCGAGGTGATCTTCCGGACAGCCACCCCGTTCGACACGCCGCGTCTCATGACTGACCTGGTCGAGCACACGCGAATCGCGTTGCTTGTCCGTGATGTACACCCTCTGGTCGTCATCGCGCACTTCCTGGTGGTGTTCCTGGCAATCCACCCGTTCCAGGATGGGAACGGGCGTCTCTCGCGTGCTCTCACATCTCTGCTTCTCCTCGGGGCCGGCTACGAGTACGTCCCGTACGCGTCCCTCGAGCGCGTCATAGAGGAGAATAAGGGCGCGTACTATGTCGCGTTGCGCACTTCACAACTCGCGATGCGAGACGACCCACCCGATTTCGGCGAATGGCTCCTCTTCTTCCTGCGAGCGCTCCGAGCGCAGCAACAGAACCTGATCGCCAAGCTCGATCTCGAGCGCACGATGGTGCAGCTCTCGGATGTTCAGGAGCGCATACTGGCGATCGTCGACCAGCATGGCCGCGTCACTTCGACGCTCGTCGCGCGCACGTTGAAACTACCTGGGCGGACCGTGCGATATCACCTGGACGTGTTGATCCAGCACGGACTGCTCGAGCCAATCGGGGAGAGGCGCGGGCGTACATACCGGCGCTCGAGTGACAAGCCGGGCGCGGTTGCCGCACCGGACTCAC
>DATCXG010000141.1:0-3110 GCA_036565945.1 Gemmatimonadaceae bacterium | reverse complement strand
GGCGGCGATGGCCACCGCCTCCGCTGCCCCCGCTGCCACGCCGAGCGTGTCCAACATCGCGCTCGGCAAGTCGAAAACGTCCGACAACAAGATCGCCAGCCCGACGACGACGTTCGGCGCGCGCGACACGATCTACGCCTCGGTCACGACCGAGAACGCCGTCGCCGGCTCGACACTCTCCGCCAGGTGGACCTACCAGGATGGCCAGGTCGTGGACAGCACTTCGCAGTCGGTGGCACCCGCCGGTGCGGGCGGCAGCACTTCGGTCACCGAGTTCCACATCTCGAAGGCGAGCGCCTGGCCCGCGGGCAATTACAAGGTGGAGATCTTCCTCGACGGATCGTCGGTGGGTAGCAAGGACTTCAAGATCGGCAAGTAGCCAAGCCGTGAGCCAGCCGCGCGGCGCGGAGGACGTGGCGGGTGCCGCGCTCCAAGTCACGGCCGCGCTTCGGTCGCGCGTTGTCGGATGTATGGCGTACGACGTGTAGATTAGCGTCGTACGCCACATTCATATGGAGGAGCAGGGATGACCGATTCGGACGATGTAGCTGGCCGCTCAGTCGAGAATCTCTCGGAGATGATTTCCCGCGACGGTGGGCTGGACGTTCCAAGCTCGCGGCGTGCCTTCCTTCGCCGCGCTTCGGCGCTCTCGCTCGCGATCCCGGGGATGGGCGCCGCGCTCACCTCGTGCAGATCGGAGCCTGATGGCCAGCGCGGTGCGACGACGCGCGCGGACACCACCGGTCGGGGCGCGCCAGATCATCGGAATCGGAACCCGGACAGCAAGCTCGACACGGCCCTGCACCGGCCGGAAGGCCACGCCACCACGACCGCGGGCGTGTCGGGGGCGGCCGCATCGGCCGTGTACCAGCGCTTCGATCCGACACTGCCGCCGCTCGGTAACGAGAGTACCATCAGGCTCGACTGGCACTCCCAGGAGACCCCGGTGCGCATCTCGGCCGACACGGTGGTCGCCGGCTGGACCTTCGAGGGGAACATCCCCGGTCCCATAGTGCACTGCAAGGTGGGCGACACGGTGGAGTTCACGCTCACTAACGACGTGGACATCCCGCACTCGATGGATTTTCATGCTGCGCAGATCGACCCGAAGGTCGCATTTCGCTCGGTGCCCAAAGGCCAGTCCATCTCGTACACCTTCAAGCCGCGGTACGCGGGCGCCTTCCTCTACCACTGCGGGACGGCGCCGGTGTTGATGCACATCGGTTCCGGGATGTTCGGCGCGATAGTCGTGTCGCCCCGCAGACCCCTGCCGAAGGCGCGAGAGTTCGTGCTCGTTCAGAGCGAGTTCTACCTCGGCGATGAGAAAGACGGCATGCAGCCGTTCGACTATCACAAGATGCTCGAGGGGGAGCCGGACTTCGTCGCCTTCAACGGACGGCCGGACCAGTACAGCCGCGAGCCGATCCACGTGAAGGTAGGGGATCGCGTGAGATTCTGGGTGGTATCCGCCGGACCCACGCTGAGCTCCGCCTTTCACATCGTCGGTGAGCAGTTCGAGACCGTCTACCTCGGTGCACCGCCGGAGAGCGCGATTCGTGGCGTGCAGACATTCTCGGTACCAGCCGGGGGCGGAATGTGCTTCGAGCTGGTGTGTGACATCCCGGGCGAGTTTCCCTTCGTGAACCACGCGTTCGGCCATGGACAGAAGGGAGCCATCGGATACCTCGTCGTCGAGCCGTAGATATGCGGCGCAGGGTGTCTCGCGCCATGGAGCATGTGACAATCGTCACGTGACGGGCGCCACCCATACGAGAGACTTCCCACGTTGGGTACGAGCGCGGCCGATGAGCCGCGTCGCGCCCCGGCGAGGATCGTACAGCGAGGTGCATGCGTGACCGAAAGCGACACCCGGATGGACGCGCTATGGAACGCGCTCTCCACCGTAATTGATCCGGAGATCGGCCTCGACATCGTGACACTTGGCTTGGTGTACGGGGTCGAGATCCGCGATGACGTGGCGGTGATCACTCACACGCTCACGACTCCCGGCTGCCCGATGGAGAAGATCATCACCGATGGGATCCGCGGGGCCGGGATGCTCGTGGAGGGAGTTTGCGGAGTGGAGACTCGACTCGTCTGGGATCCTGCCTGGCATTCGGGGATGATCGCTCCGAACGCCTGGGGCTGAGCGACGATGAAGAGCTACGATCCGGGAGCGGCCGCGAAGACGGCGGTCGCGCCACCGACGCCCAGACCGGCCACAGCGCTGATCCACGACGCGCCAGGCGCGCGCCTGGTGGTCTTCAGAATCGAGCCCGGGCAGCAGGTGGCGCCGCACACCAGCGCGTCGACGGTGATACTGTCGATAGTGTCCGGGAGCGGTACCGTCCTGGGAGCCGAGGGCGAGCGCAGCGTGAGAGCGGGCGAACTGGTGGTGTACGAGCCGCACGAGCTGCACGGGATGCGGGCGCTCGACGAGCAGCTCGTGATCGCGGCCGCGATCACACCGCGACCGGGGACTGCGGCCTAGGCGGTGCGCGCGCTCTACCTCGCCAGCGTGGCGGTACACATCCTGGCCGCCATGTTCTGGCTGGGCGGCATGTTCTTCCTCGGCGTGGTGGGCGCTCCGGCGCTTCGCTCGCTCGAGCCGGCGGCGTTGCGCCAGCGAATCTTCCAGCAACTCGGCGTCCGTTTCCGAAGCGCCGGCTGGTGGGCCATCGCGATCCTGCTCATCACTGGAACACTGAACCTGTACTTCAGGGGCTGGCTGGAATGGCGCGTCCTCGGCTCGGCCGACTTCTGGACCACTCCCGTGGGTCACGCCCTGGCGTTCAAGCTCCTCGCGGTCGCCGCGATGATTCTCGTGAGCAGCATCCATGACTTCGTGCTCGGCCCACGCGCCGGCCGCGCCCCGCCCGGTTCGCCCCTCGCCATCTCCCTCCGCACCCACGCCGCCCATCTGGCGCGCCTGAACGCAATTCTGGGCGTGGTGGTAGTGGTAGCCGCGGTGATGCTGGCGAGGGGAGGGTAGTGGGGGAGAGAGCAGGTAGCTGGGAACTGCAGGGTTCAGGATTCAGGGTTCAGGGTTCAGTGACTTCGAGGGAACAGGAAACAGGAAACAGGAAACTGCTTCGGAGTAGAGAGCTTGC
>DATCXG010000134.1:0-2517 GCA_036565945.1 Gemmatimonadaceae bacterium | reverse complement strand
CGGTGGAAAGATCGGTGTGCATCAGGTCGGCTACGCGCATCTGCTTCTCCTCCGTGTCGGTCTACCACGCGGTGTTGTCTGCCAGAGTCGCGCCAGTCGGCTCGCTCCAGTGAGGCGCCGAGTCTCAGCCGGTGGTTGCTGCGACCGGCTCCGGCGTCCGTAGCGCTTCCGCGAACCGATCCGCAAACCGGCGGACCTGCTCCCAGTCCGTGTACTCGTAGTCGCGGGTGGTGTCTGCGGGGCCTCCCTCCTTCTGGGAAATCCGCTTGATCATCCAGCGCACGAGGGGCGAGTACTTGGTGTACGCCATCGCGCCCGCCACGGACTCTGTCATCGCAGGCTGCCAGTCGGTCTCCCGCACAAAATTCGCGATGTACTGCTTCGCCATCGCGCGCGGGGCTTCGTCGGGACTGCACTCGGCTCCGCTCACAGAGAAGAAGGCAGACGGGATCCGCTGCAGCTCGTCGCGATTGGCGCGAACGAAGCGGCGGATGGAACGCTGGTGCTTCCCGAAGTTGATGGACGCGCCGACGATCACACCGTCGAACGACTCGGGAGCGATCTGGCGGGGGAAGTCGCCCACTCTGGTGAGTACCACAGTGGCCCCCGCTGCACGCAGTCGGTCTGCCATGGACTCGGCGATCCTGGCGGTCTGCCCGTAGTGGCTGGCGTAAACAATCAGAATGCGACGCGGCGACATGGCAACCTCCTATTGTATGCCTCAGGAGATTAGCCGGCCATCAAGTTCTGCGCATTCGGGGAATGCCGGATTCGGTGTCGGGTTCCGACCTACAACGATTCGGTAGGAGCGACCCCTGTGCGAGTCGGCCATCATTTCCTGAGAGATCGGCATTCCGTGTGTGGTCGGAGCTCATGAAGCGACGCGCATCATGCCCGAGGTCCACGGAACGAACGCGACGCTACGCGCTCGGCAGAGGCAGCAGAAAGCGCCGCTTCACACTGCCTTCGGAAGCGCTCTGCGCGCGTTTGAAGCCGAGTGACCGCGAGCTCTCCGGTCATTGCGGTACTCGGCGCCAATTACGAGGATAGCAACCGCCGCGAGCCCGACGTCTTCCCATACACTGAGCACGGCGGCCGCCGACGTCCCGATCAACGCCCACAATATCGGGATGACCAGCACGAGGCGCGGCGCACGCGGAACAGCCCACAGCAACAGACCAAGCGTGAAGAGAGTTGTGGGACATGGCAGCCCGAACGTTGGTGCGTAGGGATAGCGATGCCCCAGCGCCTGACCGAGCAGCGGGTAGGCGACGAGCGCGTACGTCAGGATCACGCCACCGAGGAGACCACGAACCCCTGACGGCGCGCGGAAGGTGAGCTGCGAATGCCAGACACCCATCCATGCAACGAGTCCTGCCTGCAGGACGAACGCGGCCGCGAACAGGAGGGCCGCCGGATTGATCTTGGCGAAGAAGGTCAGGTGATAGACGATACCCATCCAGAGCCAGAGCACTGCAAGAATTCCAGCGATCACGCGGCTCCCGCGCGAGCTCCCGCGGAATGCCAGCACAATCGCCGCGAGGGCCAGGGCGACGAGCAACCACTGTGCTGGCCAGACGGCCTCGTTGTACCGCCTGAGGACGTCGAAGAACTGTTCGGCGCTGAATGGAAGTCGCATGTACCCTCGCCAGGGCTGGAATCGGCCGAGCGCTACTATCGCAGTCATTGAATCCTTCCTGGCATGCGCCCGTGTGGTTGACGGAGCGCAGACATGGCGTCGCGGCGCTCCTATCGCGACGGGATTGCGTTACCGATGACAGCAATGTGGTGCGCCATGCAGCCGATGTCTGTCAGCCGAAGGAGGATACTGGATCGGGCGCTCGCTGACGCGCTACTCGGCTATCGCCGGGTAAGGGACTATGGCATGGAGCTTCACGCGGAAGCGAACGACTTACTCGGCCAAGCGCCAGAACCGCACACCGCGTGATCACCTCCGGCCTGCTGTCCCCGCTGCTACCCGCCGGCCTTATGCAGCATCAGCGTGAAGGTAGCCCCCTCGCCCTCGATGCTTCGCACACGGAGATCACCGCCCATGCCACGCGCCAGGTCGAGGCTGATGGCGAGCCCCAAGCCCGAGCCCTCGGTCACTCGCGTCAGCTTCCGGTGCACCTGCACGAAGGGATCGAAGATCTCCTCCAGCTTATCGGCTGGGATTCCACATCCGGTGTCCTTTACCTCGAGGCACACGCAGTCTGACGGCATGGCGTCGCACGCCACTGTCTCCACCGTCACGCGGCCACCAGATTCCGTGAACTTGGCGGCGTTGGAGAGCAGGTTGAGGAGGATCTGCTGCAGCTTGTCGCGGTCCGCGCGGACCATGATGCCTGGGGTGACGTGCGCGGCATGAGTAATCCCCCTGGCGGCGAGTTGCGGCTCGATCATCGGCATCATCTGCGAGACCACCTCGTCGAGGGGCAAATCATCGAGGTGATACTCGATGCGCCCGGCCTCGAGCTTGGCGAAGTTCAGCACGTCGTTTATCAGTGCGAGCAGATG
>DATCXG010000100.1:0-3805 GCA_036565945.1 Gemmatimonadaceae bacterium | reverse complement strand
ATCAGTCTGCGGGCCTGCCCGCGGAGCCCGGCGACCGCGGGCCGCCGCTGCACCTCTCGACCTGATACTACCCCCCCGCCGGAATACCCTTCCCTCCCGGCACCCCGATCTCCGTCATCGCCCGCAGATCGAGCACATCCTCCAGCTCCTCCGGCGGAAGCAGCTTCTTCTTCTCCAGCAGCTGCTTCACGGTGAGTCCCGTCGCCACCGCCTCCTTGGCCAGCTTGGCCGCCTCCGCGTAGCCGATCTTCGGCGCGAGCGCCGTCACCAGCGCCGGGCTCCGCTCCAGCCAGTAGGCGCACTGCGCCGCATCCGCTTCGATCCCGTCCACACACCGCTCGGCCAGCACCCGGCTCGCGTTCCCCACGATCGTCAGCGCGAAGACGATGTTGTGGGTGATCACCGGCATCATGACGTTGAGCTCGAGCTGGCCGGCCTCCGCCGCCATGGCCACCGTCTGATCCAGGCCCAGCGCCTGGAAGCAGACCTGGTTCACCATCTCGGCGATGGACGGATTCACCTTCCCCGGCATGATGCTGGAGCCGGGCTGGACCGCGGGCAGGACGATCTCCGCCAGGCCGGTCCGCGGCCCCGAGGCGAGCAGTCGGATGTCGTTCGCGATCTTGTTCAGGTCCAGCACATAAGCGCGCAGCGCCCCGCTGAACGAGGCGATGTCCCCCATGGACTGCATCAGCTGCACCCGGTCCTGCCCCTCGCGGAGCTCCAGGCCGCTCACCTGCTGCAGGTGCTTCACCATCAGCCCGGGGTAGTCCGGCTCCGCGTTGATCCCGGTGCCGACCGCCGTGCCGCCGATGTTCATCTCCCGGAGCCAGTCCGCCGCCTGCACCAGCTTGTCGCGGTGCCGCTGCACGGTGCGGCCGTAGGCCGTGAACTCCTGCCCCAGCCGGATCGGGGTGGCGTCCTGCAGATGGGTGCGGCCCGACTTCACGATCCCGTCGAACGCGACGCCCTTGGCGATCAGCGAGTGGGCCAGCTGCTCCAGGGCGAGCAGGGTCCCCGGCAGCGTCGCCAGCGTGGCCAGGCGCATCGCCGTCGGGATCACGTCGTTGGTGCTCTGCGCCATGTTGACGTGATCGTTCGGGTGCACCGGCGAGTACGATCCCCGCGCCGCGCCCAGGATCTCGTTGGCTCGGTTGGCCAGCACCTCGTTGACGTTCATGTTGTGGCTGGTGCCGGCGCCGGCCTGGTAGACGTCCACGACGAACTGGTCGCGATGTTGCCCACCCAGGATCTCGTCAGCCGCCCTCGTGATGGCTCGCGCGAGCTCCGGATCGAGCCGCCCCGTCTCCTCGTGAGTCAGGGCCGCCGCCTTCTTGATCCAGACGACGGCGGTCACGAACATGGGAGATGGACGCAGCCCGCTGATCTGGAAGTTCTGCGTGGCGCGCACGGTCTGGACACCGTAGAGGGCGCTCGCTGGCACGGCGAGCGGGCCAAGGGGATCCTTCTCCGTACGTGTCTGCTCCGACATCAGCTTTTCCTCCAGGTCTCGTATGAAAGAGCCTCAGCGGCTCGTGTTCGCTCGGATATCAGTTGCGGGCGCCTCGTCTGCCACGAAGGTGAAAGGCTTGGCGTTGACCTGCACCACGACGTCCATCAGCACGTCCTGGTTCTGATTGATAGTGGTGTTCCAGCGTATGCCGCTCACCGACTGCGCCACGTCAGGCGACGATGCCCACGCTCCCGCGACAATGTACTTCGGAATGATGTGGCTGCCATCATCCCGGAGGGAGCAGAACATCTCCTTGTCCTGCGTCGTGTTGGAATCGGAAGAGAAGAGGAACTCCAGCTGGATGCCGCCGCCGGCGCTTCCGGCCGGCGACCATGAGAGCGTCATGTCCTCACTCGGGTGGCGCTCTATCGGAGCGAACGTGGGGACGGTGAGGGTGGTGACCTGGAGCGACTGGGCAGGAAAGCCGCCGGTGTCACCTGGTATCTCGAAGTTCACCTTGGAGCCGGGAGTGAAGGCCACGGGCCCCTCCGGGATCGTGTAGACCACTGAGCCGGCGGAGTTGAACGACGGCACCATGCTGGTCTCCTCCTTGTCCGTGGTGACCGTGATGGAGGAACCCGCATTCAGGTTGTCCAATTTGATTGGATCGGGAATGTCGGGCGGGCCCTGATAGTCGAACACGGCGCAGGTATCGCCAACGGCGAGCGAGTTGGGAATGGACGGCTGGATCGTGGGGCTGGTCTGGAAGAACTGACCGACGATGGTGGCCTTGGCGGAATCTCCCTCGCCGATCTGACTCAGAGTGATGATCCCGATCCGCTGCGTAGTCGACAGATCGCTCGACAGGTTGCAGCCAGCGACGCCGATCGCGCCAAGTACGATCAGACCACGGAACTTTCGCATATGATTTCTCCTCGGGTGCGGTCAGCGGGTGATTGAGCAAACGCGCGTGGCTGCGCGAGTCGGTTCAGAGGGATGGAGGGCGAGATCGCACTCGCTGCCCTGACAATCTGCTCTACGTTTCACTTCCGTGCCAGCCGCCGCAGCCTCTCCGGCGGGATTGCCGGCATACGCGGCGAGCGGGGGGCTATCTGCTGATCACCTCATCCGTGCGGATGTCGCATGCCGGGTAGCCGCCACGAGCGCTACCAGCGCCAGCAGGATGGCCAGCCCGAGCGATCCGACCGCCATGAGATGGAGTCTGGCGAACTCCGCGCGAGCGGGATCCAGCGCAGACATCGTCTCCAGCGATACACCGAGCGATGCGCGAAGCACGTCGATTCTCGGGCTGAGGACGAACTGTCCCACCGCGCAGAGGCCGGCCGCGAGCAACGCGCCCAGCAGCCACGCGAAGCGCCCGGCATACCACTCCCGACGCGGTGCAGGAAGCGCGAGCAGCGCCGCCAGCGCAGCCGCGATCACCCCGCTGACGAAGATCGTGGGTAGCGTAGCCCCCACCAGGTCGCCCGAGAGCGTTCGTGATGGGAGCACCGCGAAGGCGGCGCGGGCGACCACCGCGCTGAAGTACACGGCTGCACCCACCCAGGCGGCCAGGAGAATGGCGGACACTCCAGCTTGCGTGGCGCCAGGCGTCGGTCGTCTCGGGCTCACACGCCCCCCGCGATGCGCACGCTGCCGTTGAGAAACGGGTTGTGCACGCGCTCGTGACCGATAGTCGTCGAAGGGCCGTGGCCCGGGTATACGGTCACATCATCGCCGAGCGCCATGATTCGCGCGAGCGAGCGCGCGAGCTCCGGTCCGCTGGCCATAGGCAGATCGGTCCGCCCCACGGAGCCCGCGAAAAGACAGTCGCCCACGAACGCCACGCCCTCGCCATGGATCACCACGTGGCCCGGCGCATGGCCGGGCGTGTGCATGACCTTGAATCGCGCATCTCCCACACTCAACGCATCGCCCTCACGTAGCACGCCGTCGGTGCTCGGCGGCTGCTCGACCTCGAGGCCGAAGTAGCGCCCGTGCTCCGCAGCCGCCCGGTAGACCGGTTGCCCGTCGGGATGAAGCAGGATGGGCACCGGGTAATGGCGCACGATCTCCGCGATCGCACCCACATGGTCCATGTGAGCGTGCGTCAACCAGATCGCATCTAGCCTCGCACCGGTCTCTCCGAGCGCGGCGAGGAGCCGCTCTGCCTCGGCACCCGGATCGATGAAAACGGCGTGACCGGCACGCTCGTCGACTACGAGGTACGTATTCTCCTGCAGCGGTCCTACCGCGATGGTCTGAATCTTCATGGCGCGCGGGTCGTCGGATCAGCGAGCGTGCATCACGGGAGCACCGGATCGCTCGTGATTGGCGCCTCGGCCGTCTCGA
>DATCXG010000094.1:0-2383 GCA_036565945.1 Gemmatimonadaceae bacterium | reverse complement strand
TCACATGCGAGGGGAAAGGCAAACTGCGACTACGGGGTTCAGGGTGCAGGGTGCAGGGTTCAGGAACTGCCTCGGGGCAGAGAACTCTGCGCCAGGAGCCGTTCCCTGAACCCTGAACCCTGCACCCTGAACCCCGTAGTTCACATCGCCAGCAGCGCCTCCCAATCGTTGCGCTGCATCAACTGCTCGGCGGTGAGGCTCTCGACGTCGCGGAAGATGCTGGCCACGGCGAGGGTTTTCTTGCCCGTACGATAGGAGAGGACACAGTCGCGGTCGGCGATGCTGCCCTTGACGTCGATTCGGTCCCAGTGTTCCGCGTGGCCCACGTAGGCAATCGTCACGTCGTAGTGGTCGCTCCAGAAGAATGGGACGGTCGTGAACGGCTCGCGCGCACCGAGCAGGTTGCGGGCGGCGGCCTGACCCTGACGCTGAGCTACCACCCAGTGCTCCACCCGGATGTTCTGACCGGTGTGCGGGTCGGGCCAGCGCGCTATGTCGCCGGCCGCGAAGACGCCTGGCGCGCTCGTCTCGAGGAGCTCGTTCACCAGCACGCCCTTGTCCATCTTCAGTCCCGCCTGCTCGGCGAGCGCAACCCGCGGGCGCACGCCAACACCGAGCACCACCAGATCGGCGTCGATAGTGCTGCCATCGTCGAGCACCACCGAGCCCGGCTTTATGGACGCTGCCGTACGCTCCAGGTGGAAGACGACACCGTGCTCTACGTGCACACCCTTGATGAACTCGCCCAGCTCCGGACCCAGGATCTTCTCGAAGGGGAGCTTCTCGGGCGCGACCACGTGCACCTCCAGCCCACGCTTGCGGAGCGAGGCCGCCACCTCCAGACCGATGAAGCTGGCCCCGACTACCACGGCACGCTTCGAGTGCTCGGCGGCCGCGATGATCGAGCGACTGTCGGCGAGCGTACGGAGGTAGTGGACATGAGGCAGGTCGCCGCCGGGGAGCGGCAGACGCACCGGGTCGGCGCCAGTGGCGAGTAGGATGCGGTCGAAGTCGCGTGTGGCGCCTCCTTCGAGCGTGACGCGCTTCGCCGCGGGATCGAACGACTTCACGCCTTCACGAACCAGCTCGATGTCGTGCTTCTCGTAGAAGTCCGAAGGGCGGAGTGGAATCCACTCTTCCTGAGCGTTGCCGGCGAGATAGTCCTTGGAGAGGTTCGGGCGGTCGTACGGAGCGGCCGGGTCGGGGTCGATCATGGTGATGGGCCCCTTGTACCCCTGACGGCGCAGCATCTCGGCGGCCGCGCTCCCGGCGGCACCCGCGCCAATGATGCCGACGGAAGTGGGAGGCGCCGAGCGATCAGGCACGGGGTCCGAAGCGACCGCGAGAGGCGAGCGCTCCGTCTTGCGCGCCACCGCCACCTTGCCATCACGCCTTTCCACCTTCCAGCACGGCACCGGATTGAGGGCCGGCGCGTGCAGCGCCTCACCCGTACGCAGACTGAAGCAGGCGTGGTGCCACGGACAGTGCACCGTATCGCCCACCATCAATCCCTCGGCGAGCGGGCCACTGTAGTGCGTACACGTGGCGCCGATCGCGAATAGCTCCTCGCCACGCCGGGCCAGGAGTACCGCCTCACCATCCGCGTGACCCAGCAACATCGCGCCGTCGGCGATCTCCGTGAGCTCGATCCCTTTGATGAGATCGGGACCCGCCAATTCCGTCTGCTCTGAACTCATCTATGCCACCCCACCCGTGAACTTGGTTAGTCTCGCGCGACCAGTCGCCGCCGGCTATACCGGCTATAGCCGAAACCGTCGCCATACAGTGCCGTACAGCAATGGTGCAAGCCGCCAGGCAATTCGTTCCAGTCTCGCAGAGTTACCGGGTTGCCCGGAGTTTCTCAAGGCGGCGGGCGAGTGCCGACGGTGTCGCGCGTGAATTCCCGATCACTTCGCCCGCTCGCGCTCACCCCCGTTCCACTCGAGCGTGACGAACGCCGACCGACCCGCCACGGGCTTCACCGCGGCGTCTAGGTAGTCGGCGTCGGAGATGTTCCGCAGATCCACCACGATCCGCATGTCGCGCCAGCGCTGCGCGAGCCGCGCATCCAACTGAAAATGTCCCCCATCCGTGGCGCGCTTCCCGTACGACGCATCCAGCGTGGCAATCGTGCCGCGTCCGAACGGCGCGGAGACAATGAGACCGGCGGTCCGCGTGACCGGCCGGAGCGCATATTTCCCTACGTACCCGGCGGCGCCGCGACTATCGAAGGCGAGCGCCGACCCACGGAGCGACCAGGATGCACCCAGCAGATCGTGGAGTTGGACGCCCAGCTCGAGACCGTGGTAGGTAGCCCGCGCCACATTGGTCGTCCGCCAGGGCGTGGCGGAGTCGGCGTCGGCCGGCCGGGCCCAGTCTATGA
>DATCXG010000080.1:0-7142 GCA_036565945.1 Gemmatimonadaceae bacterium | reverse complement strand
CGAACAACGCGTTCGACAGGATCGCCGCCCGCCGTGCCCGCCAGCCTGCGACAACGCGCCCCACAGTGAGCACCGTCACCGCCGCCCACGCTGCCAACCCCCAGATGATCTTGGACGGATCACCAGCGCGGTAAACTACCGAATACGCGCCGGCAAGGCCCGTTCCCACCGTCAGCACCAACCATCCGGAGATCAGCGCCAGGTGATTTACCCTGTCCAGCGTCTCGAGGGGTGGGAAGAAGCGGAAGATGGCCCCGAAACGCCGAGATTTGAGCTCACGACGCTCGACGAGGTACATCGTCCCCGCCCCCGCCGCGGCAGCGAACGCCGCGATACCGAGGAAATTGAGCGCTATGTGCGCGATGAGCCACAGACCCTTCAGCCCGACCGGCTCGCCAACCGGCACCATGCCGGCGACGTTGGCGAAGACTGTGATGAGAGCGGCGAATGGAGCCGCGATGAGCGTGAGGCTCACCTCATGAGCCAGCACCTCGGCGAGGAGCAGCGTGGCCGCGATGAGGAATGCGGCGAACGAGAGAGCTGGACCAAGGCCGGTGAGCGGCGGCTGCCCGTGCAGGAGCAGAAACTCACCGAGGGCGAGGAGATGCGCGCCCACACCGACGGCAAGCACAAGCACGACCCCGCGGACAGGAGCCGCGATGGGCCGCGCGAACGGTGCGGCAGCCAGGCAGGCTGCCACAAGGTATAGCGTTATAGCGAGTGAGTGGGCGATCGCGATCATGCGTCGCCGGTAATCTAACGAGCGATCAGGTCGAGTGGACCATCAGCACGTCAAAACGCGGATCCAGAGCCACACATGGATCCGGGGCCAGGCGCGCCAGGCCTGGCCCCGGGACGCGGTATCGCGCGGGTAGCGGCAGGCGCGTCAGCGCGCGCCCCACCCACACGACCCGCGCATCTCCCAGGTCATGGCATCCGAGCCGTGAGACGCGCCCTGACGCCCTCCGAGATCGCCGGGTGGCGTTGGCTGAGGACCAGCACGGTCGTACCGAGATCGGTAACTCTTACGACCTGCGTCAGAGCAATCTCCTCTTCCGGCAGCACGACCGTGTTCGTGCCTCCTCCCGGGATCGCAGCTTCCCGGCCAGGCTTGTAGAGCGTGAACTGGTCACCGACCTTCACGCCATCACTGGCCCGGGCGCTCAGGATCGCGTAGTAGCCGATGGACGGAAGCACCACGCCAGACGGCACCGAGACCACCTCGCTCTCCATACCCGCGGACACCGGCGCTGGCTGAGCTTCCCCTGTCAACGCCAGCCGTTCCAAGGGGATCACGCGCTGGCCTACCTTCACCTCGCCAAACTGCCGGATGACGTGCACCGTGGACGCGACTCCGTTGCCCGTCTGCTCGACCGCCACGATTCCGGTAGGAATGACCAGGTGCGCACCACCCGGCAACTCCGGGCCATCGGTGAGCGTCATGAAGCGATCACCGCGCGAGACGACCGCCCCCACCGGAAGAGTGATGTAGGCGCGCTCGCGATTCATGATACGCGACCGCTCGGACGCTTGAGCGATACCCGGCAGCTCTGCGCTAGCCACGACCACGCCGTCACCGCTCCCAGCATGGAGATCCTCCACCCAGGGTGCCGCGTAGAATTCGCCCGCGCGCACCGTGGTGTGCGGGAAGCGGGCGGCCGTCTCGGCCAGGCGGGAGTTTTCTACCGCGCGCAGATGCATCGCGCTGGCAAAGACCGTAGGGCCAGCCGCGTTCGTTACCTGCTCGGGCTGCAGCCGAGGCATGCTCTCGTCTGCGGCGGCCAGGCGGGTGTTTCCCGGGACATGGAGCACTTCACCCGGATAGATCCAGTGTGGATCCTCCACAATCGTGGTGTTGAGCCGGTAGATCTCCGGCCAGAGGAACGGGTCGCTGAGGTAGACGTGCGCCAGATCCCAGAGCGTATCGCCCTTCCGGACGGTGTGAGTAGGTCCCGCAACCGTATCGGCCGCCGAGCTCCGGGTTACGGCGATCCCGGTATCGGGGGCCGCTACGCGTGCGGAGTCCTGGGCGCTAAGTACCGCCGGCGACACCAGCCCAGCGGCCAGCGCAGCCAGTATGGCTGCACGGATCGTGGGATGGGCCGCGGCCCGCGGTGCACATCTCTCGTGTCGCATGAACAGAAGCATCGTACCCCTCTGCAGCATTGCCGGTGTGGACGGAGCTGACTGTGCGGCGCGGCGCGCCGATCACGGAGCCCGATATCTCGTAGATGAGACGCACGGCAACGGCCCGGGTCACGCACCAGACCTAGAACGGCAGGTCGTCGTCCTCCTCTTCGACCGTGCCGTGGAAGTCCTCGAAGTCTCCGCTGGGCGATCCACCGGTGGCGCCGCGCGTGCGCTGACCAGCACCGGTGCGAGCACTGGAGCCGCCACCGCCCTCGCCCTCAGGCATGTTGGCGCCGCCCCGCCCGGAGATCATGATCAGCTCGCGGACATTGATCTCGGTGCTGTAGCGGGTCTGGTTCTCCTTGTCCTGCCACTGCCGGTACTCGATACGGCCTTCGACGTACAGCTTGTCGCCCTTCTTCACGTACTTCTCCACGATGTCCGCGAGTTGCGAAGCCTTGCTGTTCCACACAACGCAGCGGTGCCACTCGGTCTTCTCCTGCTTCTCTCCCGATGCGCCGGTCCACGACCGGCTGGTGGCCAGGGAGAAAGTTGCCACCCGATTTCCTCCGGACGTCGACCGCACCTCGGGATCGTTCCCGAGGTTTCCGATCAACGTCACCTTGTTCAAGCTCCGACTCACAGTGCCTCCTGGTAAAGGGCGAGTTTGGTCGCCCACGATAGTATAGGTCCACCCCGGAATCACCGCCAGCAAATCTATGCGTGGTGTTCCCGATCCACGCGGTCGACAGTCTCAGGATCCAGGCAGCACAAGTCGCAGCACGAGCGCATCCTCTACTGGACGCCGGTAATAACCGCGACGCCTCCCGACCTCCATGAATCCACGCGAGGCGTAGAGTGCTCGGGCCGCCGCGTTCGAGTCACGAACCTCCAGGTAAACCGCGGTGACCAGGCGCGCTCTCGCCCCATGGATCGCCGAGTCCAGGAGCATCGCGCCGATCCCCTTTCCTCGCGATTCCGGCGCCACCGCGAGGTTGGCGATCTCCCCCTCGTCCAGCACGAACCAGGCGACAACGTAGCCAGCGACCGCGCCGTCTGGCGTGCACCCTACAGCGAAGTGGACGCGATTATCCTCATCCGTCACCAGCCGATCGAAGGCGCGCCAGCTCCACGGATCGGTGAATGAGGCCTGCTCGATCTCGCTCACCCGATCGATGTCGGCGCTGTTCGCCGGCCGGACGATGATTCGCCCGGCGTCCTTCGGCCCGATCTCGACGCTCTCCGCCACCCGATCCTCCCGCCGCCGCGATAATGGCTCAGTGACGGGTGAGGGGCCGCCCATGCTCGCGCTCCCACCGCACCTGCGCTTCAGCCAGGCGCCCGTAAGATGGCTCCCACGATGCGAGATCCACCGGCCCGTCCCTCTCCAGCCATGTACGCAGGCGAGAGAACCCGCTGGCACGCGGCCATGCTGGCGTAGCTTCGCGCGGCCCCAGCGGCGTGGCTCCCAGCGAGCGGGCGAGGGCGTCGAGATCATCGCGTGGCACCAGAGCCGTGGGCGCGGGTGCCATTTCCACGATCTCTGCGGTCGCACCACTCTCCGCCTCGATCACCTCGTAGCCAGCGACGTATACATCGCCTCGCAGCGCGTCGAGGACCGCGAGATAGCGGCCGGGCACGCTCGCCGCCTGGGAGCCCGCCAACACCAGGAGGAGCGAGGGGACAGCGAAGAGGGGCACATCCCGCCCGGCGGCAATTCCCTTGGCGATCGAAGCAGCGATCCGGAGACTGGTGAAGCTGCCGGGCCCCGCGCCGCAGGCTACGCGCTGGATGTCACCCACCGCGGCGCCCGCCGTGGAAAGGACCTCGGCCACCGCAGGCATGAGTCGCTCCTCCGTCTCCCCGCGCATCGCCACCTCGCACTCGGCGAGGAGCACATCTCCGGCGATGATCGCCACCGTCCCCGTGTAGGTGGCGGCATCGATTGCCAACGTCAGTGGGGCGCTCATCCGGCGATCAGCAGGCGGCGATCCGGGTCCGCCGGATCGTATTCCAGATGTATCGACACGGCGTCTGGCGGAATCCGATCGACTCCGCGCTCAGGCCATTCCACAAGAGTCACCGCGTGCTCCGAGATGATATCGTCCCAGCCGAGGTTGGTGAGCTCCTCGGGCCGTTCCAGTCGGTAGAGGTCCAGATGGTAGATAGGGAATCGTTCGGCATTGTAGCGGTGCACCAGTGCAAAGGTGGGGCTGGTGACTGGCTCGCGCACCCCGGCGCCCCTGCAGATCGCCTGCACGATGGTAGTCTTGCCCGCCCCCAGCTCACCGGAGATCGCCACGATGAGCGGCGGCTCCAGCGCAGCTCCAAAGCGCTCGCCCCACTCGGACAACTCGTCACGCGTGAGGGTCAGGCGCCCGCCTGTGGCGACCGACGGGACCACGCTGCGCTGAGCTCCTCGCATCAGCGGCTCGCCCGTATGGCAGAGAGAGAGCCCGAGCGCTTGCCGCCTCCGTTCTTCCTGGCGCGCAACTCGAAAAGCTGATCGCGCAGCGCAGCCGCGGCCTCGAAGTCGAGATTCTTCGCGGCCTCCTGCATCTGCTGCTCGAGCATCGCCACGAGCGCCTCGGTGTCCATCTCGCTGGCATACGTCGCCACTCGTTCGGCAACCTTCCGCGGCTCTTCCCGCTCTCCGCGGGCGTCCGCCACCCGCGTGCTGAAGCGTACCTGCGCGGTACTCTTCACCACCGTGGTCGGCGTGATGCCGTTCGCCATGTTGTGCGCCAGCTGCAACTCGCGGCGTCGCTGCGTCTCATCCATGCAACGTTGCATGGAGCCAGTGATGCGGTCAGCGTAGAATATGGCGCGCCCTTCCGAGTTGCGCGCCGCGCGGCCGATGGTCTGGATCAATGCGCGGTCGCTCCGGAGGAACCCTTCCTGATCAGCATCCAGTATCGCCACCAGCGACACCTCGGGCAGATCGAGCCCCTCGCGCAGAAGGTTGATCCCAACAAGGACGTCGAAGTCGCCGAGTCGCAGGCCACGTATGATTTCCATCCGCTCGATCGCGTCTATGTCGGAGTGCATGTAGCGTACACGCACCCCTGCCTGCTGTAGGTAGTCGGAGAGATCCTCCGACATGCGCTTGGTCAACGTCGTGACCAGCACACGCTCGCCGCGCCGCTCGCGCAGCCGGATCTCGTGCAGCAGGTCATCCACCTGCCCACGAACCGGGCGGACCTCGATCTCCGGGTCGAGCAATCCCGTGGGGCGAATGATCTGCTCCACGACCACGCCCTCCGAGAGCCGGAGCTCGATCTCGCCCGGAGTGGCCGACACGAAGATCGCACGCGGCGTGAGCGAGAGAAATTCATCGAACATCAGCGGCCGGTTGTCCAGAGCGCTCGGCAACCTGAAGCCATAGTCGACGAGCGTCAATTTGCGGGCGCGGTCACCGTTGTACATACCGCCGATCTGCGGCAGCGAGACGTGTGATTCGTCAACGACCACGAGAAGGTCGTCGGGGAAATAATCGAAGAGACACGCCGGGCGTTCACCGGCCTGGCGCCCGGAAAGTGGACGCGAATAATTCTCGATGCCAGCGCAGGTACCTACCTCCAGCATCATCTCGATGTCGAAGTTCGTCCTGGAATCGAGTCGCTGCGCCTCGAGCAGCTTACCCTGCTCGCGCAGTACCGCAAGCCTCTCCTGCAGCTCGGTCCGGATGAGACCGACGGCCTTCTCCAGCGTGGCGCGAGAAGTGACGAAGTGCTTGGCAGGATATATCGCGGCGCGCGCCAGCTCCGCGATCGTCTCGCCGGTGAGCGCGTCGATCTTCGTGATGCGCTCCACTTCATCTCCCCACATCTCGAGGCGAACCGCCTGCTCCTCGTAAGCGGGAAAGATCTCCACTGTATCGCCGCGCACTCGGAAGGTGCCGCGCTCGAACGCGACATCATTGCGCGAATACTGGATTCCCACCAGCGCACGAAGGATGTCGTCGCGTGCGCGTCGGTCGCCGCGATCGATCCTCACCATCCGGTCGCGGTACTGCACCGGATCACCCAGGCCGTATATCGCCGAGACCGTGGCCACGATTATGACATCTTCCCGCTCCATCAGACTCGACGTGGCCCGCAAGCGAAGGCGATCGATATCCTCGTTGATCGACGCATCCTTCTCGATGTAGGTGTCGGTCGACGGGACGTAGGCCTCCGGCTGGTAGTAGTCGTAGTACGAGATGAAGTACTCGACCGCGTTGTTGGGAAAGAACCCCTTCAACTCACCGTACAGTTGCGCCGCCAGGGTCTTGTTGTGCGAGAGGACCAGCGTGGGGCGGCCATGCGCCTTGATCACGTTGGCGATGGTCATCGTCTTACCCGAGCCCGTGACACCCATCAGCGTCTGGAAGCGATCGCCGCGCTCGAGGCCAGCCGTGAGCTCCACGATGGCTCGCGGCTGGTCACCGGCGGGGGAAAACGGCGCTTGGAGGTCGAAGTCGGCTCTGGACATTGCTGAAATATAATGACCAGGACGGGGTTTGTTCGGGAGCCCCGTTCTGGTAGAGGTGGAAAGGTGAAACAGGGGTATGGCGGAGGCGTCGGGCCTAGTCGCCGGCGACCGCTCTCTCCCGCCTGGCCACGTCGGTGATTCCCTTAACCTTCCGCACAGCCCGGATGATCTTCCGCAGGTGAGTGAGGTTCTCCACCTCCACCAGGATCGACCCCGACACCCCGCCGTCGCCGCTTCTGAGCTCCATACTCTTGATGTCGGTCCCAGCCTGAGTGACGGCCTCTGCAACGTCGGCGTAGAGCCCGCGTCGTTCGGCGCCCTCCAGTGCCAGGCGAACCAGGAAGATCTCGCCCTCCATCTCCTGCCAATCGATGTCCAGACGCCGCTCCGGCTCGTGGGACAGGAGCAGGACGTTCGGGCAGTCGGAGCGATGGATGCTCACCCCACGACCGCGTGTGACATACCCGACCACAGGATCGCCCGGCACCGGCTGGCAGCACTGGGAATAGCGTACCATCAGGCCGTCGACGCCCTGGATG
>DATCXG010000055.1:0-2170 GCA_036565945.1 Gemmatimonadaceae bacterium | reverse complement strand
CGCGGCGCGCAACGCGCGCCCGGCGGTGGCTGCCGCTCTTGCCAACGCGAAACTGCCGGACACGCTCACGACGGTATTCGCTGGTCAGGATATGGAGGCCACCGCGCGTGCGCGGAGCTACTTCACGGGCTACCGGCCGTCGTCGCCGCAGATCGCGCTCCTCCAGGATGGCCAGCTCGTGTACATGCTCGAACGTCACGAGATCGAGGGCCGGAGCGCCGAGGCAATCGCGCGCGATCTCGTAGCCGCGTTCGACAAGCACTGCTGACTGTCCATGTTGCGCGCCCCTGCGAGGCGCTACGCCTGTTCTCAGTACGTGGCACATACCGTGCAGACTCCACGGTGAGACTTCAGGCGCAGAGGAGCCAACATGGAACACGATCCGAACGAGAGAGCGAATCCGATGGGTGAGCCGACGGAGGGTGCGCGCGGATCACAGCGCGAGGCCGCTGGCACAGCGGCTGATCGGCTAGATGCCGACCTCGAGGAGACCACCGGTGATCGCTCGGCTAGCGCGTTCTCCGATGCATCGGGCACACTCGGAAGAGAGAGCCTGGGAGGTGGCACCGGTAGAATTGAAAGGAGAGCCGGCGAGGTGAGAGAGAAGGCGAGGGAGAAGCTGGACGTCACCAAGGAGAGAGCATCTCATCTGAAGGCAACCCTGGCCGACAAGCTGGAGCAGGGCGCGGGGCGACTGCGCCAGAAGGCCGCCAGTGCGCCTACCGGCGAGATGGACGCCGAGACCGAGAGCAGGGTACGCAAGGCCGGCAGTAAGATGGCGAGCGGGATGGAGAGTACAGCCGAGTGGCTGCGCGGCGCCGATGTGGACTCCATGAAGTCGGGGCTCGAGAGTCAGGTGCGGAGCAACCCCGGCCGCACGCTGCTCGTGGCGCTCGGTCTGGGGTACGTGGTTGGCCGCATGTTCCGCGGCAACCGGCAGGGCTGATCGCGGTGACTGTCGCGCGTGGCGATGCCCGGCGCGGTTTCACCGCGCTCCTGCGCGATGCCGCACAAGGCAGCGCGCAGCTCATCCGGCAGGAAGTGAAGCTCACGCGCCTCGAGTCGGCCCGCCTCGCGGGGCACGTCTCGCGCGGAACCGTCATGATCACGCTGGGAGCGGTGCTCCTTCTGCTGGGTGTGATCGTGTTGATTACCGGGGTGATCCTTCTCCTCGGCGATGAGTGGCTGCGTGGCAACTACTGGCTCGCTGCGCTCATCGTCACAGTGATACTCGGCGTCGTTTCCGCGGTGCTGGCGATGTGGGGCAGGGCGCTCCTGTCGCCTCAGCGGCTCGAGCCAGACGAGACGTTGGCCACGTTGAAGGAGGACAAGGAATGGCTCAGACAACGACTGACGTCAGGCGCGATATCGAATTGACGCGTGAGCGTATGTCAGACACCATAGCGCAACTGGAGCAGAAGTTGAATGTGATGGAGATGGTGCGCGAGCACCCATGGCCGTCGTTGGCGGCCGCGGCAGCGGTGGGAGTGCTGCTCGCGGGCTCCAAGGCCGACGTCAAAGCGGCCGTGGCTACGGTGAAGGCCACTGGCGGTGCGAGCGACAAACTGGGTGCTCTGCTCGATGACACGACCTCGCGGCTGATAGAAGGCGTGTCGGCGGCACTGGGCGCGCGCGTGGATGAATGGGTGGACGACCTCAAGAACGTGATCGGCTCGCCGGCCACGTTGCGCCGCGAACGGGATGTAGGGCCGACCCCAGCGCTTCCGCCGGCGCGGGATCGCGGTGCTGGTGATGGCTCGGTTGGTCGTTCTGGAGCCAACGGACCGGCGCGGGGTGAAGGGCGCAGAGCTGGCCCTGAGGGGCAGACGCCTTCCGAGGGCAGGTTCCCGCACTGAGATTGCTGGCCGGCGTGAGCTCACGCCGGCCAGCATCATCGTCGGCCCCGTAGTCATCCCGGCACGCTGCACGGGCTTGCCGCAACAGCCGGGCACCAACATTATTCGCGGCATGCCCCCGAGGCGACGACGCCCCAGCGCGGGCCATTCCCCGCCGGCAGCCACGCACTCGTTGCCCCGTCCGGGGCGCGGCGGCCTCGCGTGGTAGCGCAACGCGCCATGCTGTGTCGCGCGGAGGAAACCCCTGAACGGTGAACAGATGCACGTGCTGATGCGGCGATTGCTGCCGCTCGTGTGCGCGCTGGTTGCGGCGG